>JABHHM010000371.1 GCA_018671575.1 Methylococcales bacterium
GCCCTTGCGGTATAAAGCTGAATTAAGCGGTTTATCCGCTTCAATGATAACTTATGCCCTTGCGGTATAAAGCTGAATTAAGCGGTTTATCCGCTTCAATGATAACTTATGCCCTTGCGGTATAAGCCTTTTCTTTTCTATATGTTCCCATGTTTTGTGTGGGAATATGAACTCTTTTTATTGCCAGACCAAGGAATGTCCATGAACTGGCATCAATTAATCATTACCGCCCCCAAAGACTCACACGAAATAATTTCAGATTTTTTACTTGAACAAGGTGCGTTATCAATCACTTTGCAAGATGCCAAAGATGAGCCTTTGTACGAACCCAAACCCAATGAAGAAAAATTATGGACAACCATCAATATTATTGGTTTATTTGATGACTCTGTTGATCAGTCATCTGTTGCTGAAAAGGTTCGGCAGGTTTTTCAATCTTTAGAATTTACTTGGCAAGATTTGGCAGATCAACAATGGGAAAGAAGTTGGTTGGAAAATTTTAAACCCATGAAATTTGGTGATAAATTGTATGTGACACCCACCTGTTATGACCCTGTACCTAACTATGTTAATTTATTGTTAGACCCAGGTTTGGCATTCGGTACTGGAACTCACCCGACAACCTCACTTTGTTTGCAATGGCTCGATCAGGCAGATTTGAAAGGTCGTTTGGTGGTTGATTATGGTTGTGGTTCAGGTATTTTAGGCATTGCGGCTCTTTTACTGGGCGCGAATCAAGTGCATTCAGTGGATAATGATGAGCAAGCCATTACCGCAACAATTGATAACGCAACTAAAAATAAGGTCAATGACAAAATATACACTTACTTGCCTGAACAATTGGCTGAAATCAACGCTGAACTATTACTCGCCAATATTTTGGCTGAACCCATTATTGGGTTGGCTTCGCTGTTTGCTAAAATTGTTAAACCAAAGGGGCAGATTGTATTATCAGGCATCTTAGAAGAACAAGCCGATGAAGTGATGAAAGCTTATCTGGCATTTTTTATATTTGACGATGTTGTTTGCGATAATGAATGGGTTCGATTGAGTGGTATTAGACGTGCTGATTAATAAACATTGATGGTCTATTAATCATGCGAGCCCATTTAAAAAAATCCAAAAGAAGAATGTTTTCAATTCAAGCCTGGAAAGTTAGGCTGGTATTTTGGATCGGGGCATTATTAGTGGGGCTGGTGGCCGCATTGTTTGCCATTGCCAGCGATCATGCCAACCATTTGTTTTTAGAATTTGTCAAAATATCACCTTACCTTCCTTTAATCATTTGTCCTGCGGGATTAATGATAATCGTTTGGATTACCCGAAACTTCTTGCCAGGAACTGAAGGTAGCGGTATTCCTCAAGTCATCGCCTCTTTAGAGTCCAGTGGTCATAACTTTAGAAAATCACTGTTATCAATAAAAATTGCCATTGGTAAAATATTTCTTACTTTATTGGGTATGTTATCAGGGGCATCTATTGGTCGAGAAGGTCCTACTGTGCATATTGGTGCAGCTATCATGTATTCACTGGGTCATTTTGCCAAATTCCCAGCGCATTATATGGAAAAAGGACTCATGTTAGCAGGAGGGGCTGCAGGCGTTGCCGCTGCATTCAATACCCCTCTTGCGGGAATTGTCTTTGCTTTGGAGGAAATGAGTCGCTCATTTGAAGAACGCACCAGTGGTATTATTTTAACGGCCGTAATTTTTTCAGGTGTGACTGCCATGGCAGTTTTGGGTAATTATGATTATTTTGGCAGTAGCTCTTCCTCACTTGAAATAGGCAAGGACTGGATAGCCGTACCTATTTGTGGGATTGCAGGCGGTCTGTTGGGCGGTTTTTTCAGCTTGTGTTTAATCTGGTCAAGCAAAAATCTCATTCAATGGGCCAAAGCTTTTCCCATAAGAACAGCCGCCATTTGTGGTTTTTCCATTGCATTGATTGGTATTTTATCAGGAGATCAAACTTATGGTACAGGCTATGAACAAGCCAAAGGTTTAATCAGTGGTGAGGAAGAAATCAACACCGCTTTTCCTTTGCTGAAACTTCTGGCCACTTTATTTTCCTATTTAAGTGGTATTCCTGGTGGTATTTTTGCCCCATCTTTGGCAACGGGAGCTGGGTTGGGTGCTAATTTGTCTTTAATATTCAGTGACATTCCCGTGTCTACTTTGGTGGTACTGGGTATGGCAGCCTACTTCGCAGGTGTGGTTCAAGCGCCCATTACCGCTTTTGTTATCGTCATGGAGATGACCAATAATCAAAATATGTTACTGGCATTGATGACCACAACATTCATTGCTTATGGTGTATCAAAAGTTATTTGTCCTGAACCACTGTATCGAACTTTGGCAAATAATTTTATCATTAATCACAAAGACAGGAATCAATAATGCTTTGGCTTAAGGCGCTTCATTTAATTTTTATGGTTACCTGGTTTGCAGGTTTATTCTATCTTCCACGATTATTTGTTTATCATGCAATGTCCGATGATAAAACCAGTATTGAGCGTTTTAAAGTGATGGAAAGAAAGCTTTTTTATGGAATTACGACCCCAGGTGGACTTTTAACGCTTATTTTCGGCTTTTGGATGTTATTTGACTATGCTTGGTCAGCTTATAGTGAGACTTTGTGGTTGCAGATTAAACTGTTGTTGATTGTATTTCTAATTTTCTATCATGGGGTATGTTGGAAATTTGTCAAAGATTTTAAAGAGGATAAAAACCAACATTCTCATGTTTATTATCGGTGGTTTAATGAAATGCCTGTGGTTGCTTTGATTGTGATTATATTATTGGCGGTGTTGAAGCCATAGTTCTGTCTGCTGTTGTTTCAATGCTTAGAAGCATTTAAAATACTCTTCTTGTAATTGTTTTCTCATTTTACTACGATAGAAATGAGTTTTAAGAAAAAAGAGATTAAAATAATGTTAAATGAACATTTTCCCGCACCTAACCTAATCGGTCAATTTCGACAATTTGGAGAATTTGGACCTGCTTATAAAATAGTTACTGCCATACGTCCAACGGAAGACAATGATTGGTTGCTTCTTGTTAAAGTCTTTGAAACAGGCGAAGAGGTGGAATATCGATATTCTCACATTAAAAATGACCCTGAGGCTCACTGATGTTTGCAATAGCTTTTGATTTAGTGGTTGCTGATACAGAAAAATACCACCCCAAAGGAGTTTCTCAGGCTTACATAGAAATTGGGGCAACTTTAATGGAACATGGATTTCGAAGAGTGCAAGGAAGTCTGTACCTTACAGAAGATGAAGATATGGCGCAGTTATTCAAATCTATCATGGCATTAAAACAGCTAAAGTGGTTTCCCTGTTCTGTTCGTGATATTCGAGCATTTAAAGTAGAGCAATGGTCTGATTTTACTGGGTTAGTAAAAGAGTTGCCTTGAATACCTGAATCTGAATATTCCTAACCAGTAAATACTTTAACGCCAACACCACCAAAAGCTGCGCCAGTCATCAAAAACCAGAAGCCACGTTGCCAAAACCAATGTTTTTCTCTTTGGTCAAACTCTTGTAATTTTAATACAAACTCTTCATGCCATTGCGTTCTTTGCTCTTGCATTTTACTCAGTTCTAATTTCAAATCTTCTGAATCCATTATTTATCTCTCATTCTTTCAATGTTTTTGGGTAAAGCGAAACAATGTAATCATTGTAGCACGCCGTAATTATTTTTGTAGAGAGCTTTGGTGGTGTTTATTTTAACCATAAAGTACATGAAGGTAATGAAGATAAATTTTCAAGCTCTTCATGGTTAAAATTCATCCTGTCAGGGCATTGTGTTCTAAAGTAATGTTTTGATCTATAATCAATAGAGTCTAAGATGAGTCTGTTTTCAGCAACAAATCAACAAAAGTTGTAAAAAATTAGGAGATAAGCATGTTACTTCGGTGTGTTACGGGTTTTATTTTATTGTACTCATTGTTTTCATTTGAAGTATTGGCATCGACCAAAACAGAGTCAAGAACGGCTTTGATTATTGGTAACAGTCATTATAAAAATATTTCTGCATTGGTTAATCCTGCGCACGATGCCAAAGACATTGCAACAGCATTGAAACAAACAGGGTTCAAAGTTGACTTGGTGCTGGATGCTAATTATGACCAAATGGATGAGGCGATTACCCGATTTGGTGATGGTATCCGAAACGGCGGTGTGGGTTTGTTTTATTATGCGGGTCACGGTATACAGCTGAAAAATGGTAAAAACTATTTGATTCCCATTGGCTCAAAAATTTCACGACAACGCCATGTCAGAACACAAGCCATCAATGTTGAGGATATCCTCATGGAAATGGAACAAGCCAATAATGGGTTTAATATGCTGGTACTGGATGCCTGTCGTAATAACCCATTGCCTAGAAGTTTCAGTCGTAACTCAAAAAAAGGCTTGGCACAAATAAGTAATCCACCCAAAGGAACATTGGTGGCTTTTGCCACTGCCGCAGGTGATGTGGCATTGGATGGTGAAGGTAGAAACAGTCCTTTTGCAAAACATTTATTAAAAAACATTAAAACACCAGGGCTACATGTTGAAACCATGTTTAGAAAAGTATCATCGGGTGTGAAGAAACAAACAAGAGGGCAACAAATTCCCTAGAGGCAATCTTCATTTACAGGTGACTTTTATTTTGTGGCAGGTGGCTCAGTTTTTGAAAAAAGAGCCGTAAAAATTACGTCGAGACAATCACCATCATTATTGGGTAAAGTCACCATCAAAACTCAACCTGCCGATGCCAAAATCTATCTAAACAATGCCTATGTTGGCAAAGGCAATAAAAAACTCACACTCAAAAGTGGTGCTTACAATTTAACCGCCAAAAAAATAGGGTATAACGAAGTGTCGGAAGATATTTATGTATCGGTTGGTGATGAATTAAAAGTGACTTTGATATTAAACACGCCTGAGGATGATAATTATTCCTCCGAATACGAGTTTAAGGTCAATAGAACACCCCGTAATGCCAGAGTTAGGATATTGAATATCAAAGAGAAATATTATGATGGCATTCGGTTAGAGCCAGGAAAATATCGCATTGAAGTTTCGAAGAAAGGGTATAAAAAAATTAAGCGATTAATTACCTTGGGTGAAGCGGATAAAACAGTCACGGTTAAGTTGAAAAAGTTAGGTGGGTCAAGTGGCCATGAAATGGTGCAAATTGCAGGTGATTGTTTTCAAATGGGGAGTCCAAAGAGTGAAAAGGGTCGAGGCAGTGATGAAAAACGACATAAAGTGTGTGTGGATGACTTTAAAATCGGTAAGTATGAAGTGACGGTGGGGCAGTTTAGGAAATTTGTTCGAGCAACGGGGTATGAAACCGATGCGGAGAAAAATGCGGGTGGAAATAAGGGGTGTTATGCTTGGAGTGAATCTGATGGAAAATATGCTTGGAGAAAAGGTGTTTATTGGAATCAACCAGGGTTTGAGCAAAAAAATAAAGAGCCTGTTGTTTGTGTGAGCTTTCGTGACGTAATGAAATATATTGATTGGATTAATAAAAAAACAGGACAAACCTTTCGTTTGACGACAGAAGCTGAGTGGGAATATGCGGCAAGAGCAGGGACAACAACGGCAAGGTATTGGGGCGATAATTCTAGTCAAGCTTGTCGTTATGCAAATGTTGCTGATCAAACAACAAGTCCGAAGGGGCATAGTTTTAACCCTAAGCATGAATGTAATGATGGCCATTGGTATACGGCAGTTGTTGGTAATTACAAGCCGAATGCTTTTGGTTTGTATGATATGTTGGGTAATGTTTGGGAGTGGAATTGTTCGGACTGGAGTAGTGACTATAATGGACAGGAAAAACGTTGTTCTAGCAAAAAGTATGCCACTGGCTTTCGCTCGATTCGCGGGGGTTCTTGGGACGGCAAACCGACCTACGTGCGCTCGGCTACCCGTACCTGGGCCGACCCCTTGTTACGCATCACCTACATAGGTTTTCGTCTCGCCCAGGATTAGTAACACTTTATCCTTTATTCTTTTACCCCTTATGCTTTATAACTTTTTTTCCTTTTTATAGATTTCAAAGATATAAAGTAATACAGACCTCGCGACAGCGAGGCGGTTTTTTTTGCAAAACGTGGTAAATAAACAACAGTGGTCTATAAAAATAACACTCCAAAAGCGGTTCAAGATTGTCATGAGTTAATTCTATGGATCATGATTCATTTGGACAAGTTTCCTCGGAAACGGCGTTATACATTGGGCAGTAAAATAGAAAATGCTTTGCTGGAAATATTAGAATATTTAATCCAAGCCGCTTTCATGCGCCAAGGCAAAAAAGCCATGCTCCAACAAGCCAATCTAAAACTCGAAGTTATCCGCCACTTGTGGCGATTGTCATTAGAATCCAAAGCCATTGCCTACAAACAGTATGATTACGGTTTAGCATCCATGAACTCACTCGGTATGCAAATCGGTGGCTGGTCAAAGGCGGTTTCATGAAACGTTTCGGTTATTTATGGGAAGACATGATCAGCGTCACCAACCTCTATCTCGCCTACAAAAAAGCCCGAAAAGGCAAGCAAAAAAGAAATGAGGTCGCATTATTTTCCCTCAACCTCGAAAAAGAGTTGGGTTTATTACATGATCAGCTAAAAGCCAAAACCTATCGACCAGGAAAATATCGTCTATTCAATATTTACGAAAGAAAACCACGCCAAATAGCCGCCGCACCTTTTCGTGATCGTGTGGTACACCATGCTGTTATCAGTATTTTAGAACCTTTGATTTTAGATCAAATATTCAAAGCTGGATTGGTCATGCAAGTCAAGCCGATACTCAAGGCTTGTTAAAGACCATTTTTTCAGCTACAGTTTTTCGTAGGGAACAAGTCAACTGGCTCTCGCTCGATTCGCGGGGGTTCTTGGAACAACAAACCGACCAACGTGCGCTCGGCTAACCGTAACAGGAACGAAACCTTGAAACGCAACAACAACATAGGTTTTCGTCTCGCCCAGTCCGCCTGTATTGGTTTTTAAATCTTAATCCAGAATGAGTTTATTTAAGGATAAATTCAGAGTGAATGCAGGTGTCCATGAACTTGTTTCCTGATGCATTATGGATGATGTCGTCAAATAGAGATTAATGGATGGTAAGGCAGGGCAAGTAGTTTTTTACCGAAAGCCCTGTTAATTTTTACCATTAATACTATTACTCGAACACAATTTATAAAGATGCCTTTCCGCATCCACTAAATGTTGTCCCCAGTGTAAATAATAACTGGTTTGCCAGGTATGTATGGCTTGATAAATGAGTGCCTGATTTTCTTCCAGCACATTAAGGCCACATTTTAATTCGCAATAAATGTCTGTAAAATCATCTGCCAAACTACCACTCATTGACTGGATGTCTTGCGGGGCATCATATTCCATCCAATAACCATCGTATTCTCCCAGTAATACTTTTAGTTTTGAATAAAGGTCAAAACGTTTTTCAAGGTCTGGATCAATGCACGCAATCTCGTCTTTGTCGGGTTTTCCCAGTGCCGTGATGGTGGCGTTGAGTTTGGGGAGTAAAGCGGCTAATTTGACCAGCCAGCGTTCGTCGTCGTCATTATGGGTGTGTTCAATAATTTGACAATACTCTTTGGCTTGGGCAATCATCTCGCCGAAATTTGATTCTATATTTGCCATAAATTTCAATAATTTCTATAAATAGATGTTTGATATTCAGTTAATTAGGATAATAAATCCTAATTAACTGAATATTCTCACTATAATTGTAGAATATTATTCGAGAATTATTTGAAAACAGGGTTATATCATAACAACGCATGGTACTTCCCCTAATAACAATGGTTAGCTAATGAACTCTCCTCAACAACCACTCGTTTCTGTTTGTATGATTGTCAAAAATGAAATCAACAACCTGGATCATTGTCTTAAGTCAATTGAATGTTTGGCTGATGAAGTTGTCATTGTTGATACTGGCAGTGATGATGGCACAATAGATTATTTGAATGAAAGGGTTGGTGTTAATACAAAATCTATCCCGCAAGGGGATAAGTTTCATTCGAGCAGGCGAGCGACTCAACTCAGCTTTGTCATCGGACATTTTGACTGGTGTGATGACTTTTCTAAAGCGAGAAACCATTCATTAAAATTGGCATCGGGTCAATGGATCGTCTGGTTGGATGCGGATGACATCATTGAAATTGAGCAACAGCAAAAACTTCGAAAAATGATACAACAAGCAAAACCTGCGGGATTTTTACTTCGGGTCAAAAATACGCAAGATTTAGGTGCGACAGGTGCTGTTTTTGCACAATTAAGGGTGTTTCCAAATGATCCTGAAATTGAATTTACAGGAGAGGTACACGAAGAAGTTTATAATAGTCTGGTCAAACAAAACTATCCCGTGCATGACATTGATGTTCGAATATTGCATACGGGTTATGCCAATCAGGAAATAGTCACTGAAAAACAGCAACGGAATTTAAATATTTTGTTGGTTAATCATCAACGTGATCCTGCTAAAAGTTCTGCGGTTAAGTTGTATAGTATCGGTTGTGCCTATCAAGATTTACAGTCTTACAATGACGCTATTATATGGTATAAAAAAGCACTAAAGCACGCAGAAAAACATAAAAATAACCCTCATATTCAAGAGGGCGCACCGATTAAAAATATTGAATGTCTACTTGAATTGGAGGACTTTCAACAAGCCATGTCAATGCTTAATCAGTCCAATAAACGCTTACAAAACCACCCTGAAATGATTCGACTGAAAGCAGAAACTTTACTGAAACTGAAGCAACCACGACAAGCCAAAGATGAATGGTTGAAGTTGTTTTATTTTCAGGAAGGTAGCTCATTGTTACCCATTGATTTCCAAAAATCACATTTAGCGGCACTGCTTAATTTGTCTGAATATTTTAAAGCTCAGAATGATCATCCAACGGCTCAACAGTTGTCATTGGAATTATTAAGAGCGGCTAAAATGATTATGGAAAAGCAGGCAGTTTCTTTTCAACAGGTTTTTGATTTGTTATTTGAACATCAAGCTTATGAAGATGCTTTAATATTGGTTAAGTTCGGCCTTAAACAATACACCGATGTGTGGCACTATGTGGTTGCGGCGCATTGTTGTATTAAGCTGAATAAGCTCAATGCGGCCAAGCAATATTCCAAAAAAGGTAAAAAGAAATTTCCAGATGATCCTCATGTCATTGAGCTGTTGAAATTTTTAAAGTTGTCAAAATAATGTTTCCTTACCTTGTATTGTGTAAAGCTGGATTATTGAGGCTTTAGGTAACTCGCAATAAATAAACTACCCATCTTACTGGCTCTTTTGTTCGTCTTCTTTGCCACAAAAATAGTTATGTAGAGCGACTTACACGCCTGTTTTTGTAACAAAAAAAGACAAATAAAATTTCTGCATAATATGGGTAGTTTATTTATTGCGCGTTACCTTAAACTGGTTTTATTATTGAAAATAAAGCATTACATGTATATACTTTTGGTATCTACAACGAAATTAGGTATCATTATGGTGACAACGAAAGTTTTTATGAGTGGTAATTCTCAAGCCGTTCGTATTCCAAAGGAATTTCAAATCAATGCTGATGAAGTGGAAATTTTTAGACGTGACAATGAAATTGTTCTTAGAAAGAAGTCAGAGAATCTGATGGAAGCTTTTGATATTTTAGCATCTATGCCTGATGATTTTTTTACGGAGGCGAGAGATGATTGTTTACCGCAAGAAAGAGAGCCCTTATGAGAGATCTGTTGTATATGTTGGATACAAATATCTGTATATATATTACTAAAAATCGTCCAGAATCTGTTATGAAGCACTTCCAGTCTATGGCGCATGGACAAATTGTCATGTCTTTTATTACCTATGGTGAATTAGTGTTTGGAGCGCAAAAAAGTCAATATAAGCAACAAGTTTTGGCAAAACTAGAGCGGTTAAGACAAATTATACCTGTTGTTCATTCTACAGATTCACTCAGTGAGTCGTATGGTAAAATTCGTGCCGAACTGGAGCAAGCAGGTAAAACAATTGGTGGAAATGACTACTGGATTGCAGCACATGCACTGTCTTCTGGATATGTGTTGGTATCAAATAATGTTAGGGAATTTGAGAGAGTGGATGGCTTATTGGTGGAAAATTGGGTTGAGTGATTGAGGAGCACCTCAGGCAACTCACAACAAATAAACTACTCGCCTATTTTTCGTAACAAAAAAGACAAACAAAATTTCTGCATAATATGAATAGTTTATTTGTTGCGTGCTACTTCAGTGGGTTATCTTTTCCATTGATATGAGTTTTTATATTTATTAATCTGCTGAAAATGATGCATTAACTGAGTGGTTATTGAGTGTTGATAAGTTTTATGATTGAATTTTTCAACTGACCAAATTGGCATTAAACAATTGCACATGAATATTTCGTCAGCATCACGGATATCTTTTTCAGTTAATTGGGTGATGACCAGAGAATATTTAAGGTGTTCAATCAGCCACATGACAACACTCCTCATCACTCCTGAGACACCGCAGTGAGAGAGATCAGGTGTGTAAAATATCTGATTTTTGATGATAAAAAAGTTACTCATCACACCTTCAATGAAAAAACCGTGATGATCTTGCATTAAGCCCTCTGAAAAATCTGCATCATCCCATTCGTTTCTACCGAGAACTTGCTCTAAACGATTTAAATGTTTTATGCCTGCAAGACATGAGTGTGCCAGTTTGGTGCTACATTGGGTGAGTTGAATGTGTTTTAAGGGTGCGGGGTTTGGCGTAGGAGGCTGTCCGAGAACGCATCTTTCCTCCAGAACGGCGTTAAAATTCGGTTCAAAATGCTCATTTACACCAGTAAACTGCGCTTTTTCGCCAAATTTTGCCTTGTTCTGAAGAAAATCTGCGTTCTCGGATAGCCTCCTAGTAGTTTGTCCGAGAACGCATCTTTCCTCCAGAACGGCGTTAAAATTCGGCTCAAAATGCTCATTTACACCAGTAAA
>JABHHM010000217.1 GCA_018671575.1 Methylococcales bacterium
ATTAAAAAAACAAATCGACCCGTCGTTTTCATCATGACTGAATTTGATATTACCGATGGTTTTGATGAATACCAACGAATTGAGGAGGAAATTGGTCACAAAGTTTATTTGTTAAATCTTCAGTTAGCCAAACGCTTTAACATCCAACACACTTTATCGTTGATCACAACAAAAAATGGCTTAATGTGGGTACAGGAGATCAAGCCTGATGCGTAAATTCTTAGTGGGTTTTTGGATGTTTTTATTATCAGGCAGTATTGCCAGTGCTGATATTTGTCCTAATGCTGAATTATTTGGACAGAAATTGATTAATGGTATTTGTTGGAGTTGTTTGTTTCCCATGAAAATACTGGGCAAATCAACAGGATCGGGAGATATTCCGCCTAATGCTTATGATAAGTGGCATTGTGCATGTAAAGATTCCTTTGGCTTTCCTCAACCGGGTTTATCTTATGGTGCTTGGTTACCCACTAGATTGATTGAAGTGACTAGATTCCCCTACTGCTCACCTGTTCTTAACGGCAAAAGAATACAAAAATCGACTCGTTTAATCGGTGGGGCTTCAGGTAATGAAAACGATCTTTCTGACACAGGGTTTTATAATGTTCACTTTTGGGCTTTTCCACTGTTAGAAATAATGGAATTACTGGTTTCTGTTGAATGTAATACCGGAGGTTACACCAGCCTTGATATGGTTGATATGACAGAAGTGAAACCTGGGTGGAATAACGCAGAAATTAAATTTTTAAGCCAACCGTTGGCTGCTCCTATTGCTAATCTTGAGGCATTATCTGCAACAACGGCTGCATGTATTAGTGAAACAGCCGGAAAACCAATGGATAGTATTTGGTGGGGTGGTTGTTGGGGAATGTATTTGCCCAGCACAGGCATTGTGAATTCTGCTGATGACTCAAGAGTTCAAACCTCAAGTTTATTGGCTACCCGTGAATTATTTGATTTGCATCTCACCGGACGTTCTTGGAAAACAGTGGGTGAAAAAGCCATGTGCGGTGCCTATCTTTACCCAATGATGCCAAAGTCTCAATACAAAATGAGCATGGTTTTTCCTGTTGCTGAATCTGATTCTGAATCTTGTGTGGCAAATGCAACGGGGCCTGATGGAGGTACATCTTGTTCTAATAAAGGTTGTTGTCATAACATTGGAGCATCAACATTTACCTGGGGAGAATGGAGGACAATACCGGCTGTCGGCGAAGATTTTGTTTATTTGCTTTGGCGTTATACGGATTGTTGCTTACATTGATTAAATATGTCTAGATATAATTTACTTGATAGAGTTGTTTGGCCTAAGCAAACGTCCATTATTGAACCGGATGATCCTGAGATTCTGAGTAAACGTAATGTTTATAAAGAAGGTAATGGTTCTTCTGGGTCTTTTTTAAGTGAAAAAATGAATCGAACTGTTGAGTATGAGTCACACCTAGAATGGGATATTTATAATATAATTGAACAATCTGATGAAGTTAAATTTTATCAGGAACAACCTTTTGAAATACCCTATTTTTTAAAAAACAAAGAGTATGCTTACTATCCAGATGTATTAATTATTCTTAATGATGGTAGAGGTATAGTAGTTGAAATAAAACCGTTAAGTGACATGGTCTTATTTATCAATATTAAAAAATACAATAGTATGATTAAATTTTGTACTGAAAAAGGGTTTGGTTATTTGATGACGGACAAAAAGAACTGTTATACAGACATAGATAATTTCAAAACTGATCCTCTTTTTGAAAATGCCATTTTAAATAAGGTAACTAATAAACCCATTCTATGGGAAGAGTATCAGTTGCTTAAAAAAAAATATAACGCGAAAACAGAGGATTTTGTTTCTTTGATATTAAAAAATGGACTTACTTGGAGTCTACCATTCAAGATTAGCCTTTAGTGAGAATTACTTTTGTTTCAACTCCACTTGCTCTGACTCATCAATTTCTTCGATCAATTGTGCGTTAATCGATGACAGCCCAATTGCACTCAGCACTTTACTGCCTCTGCTTATGACACGAAGTAATTTATCTTCCATGGTAGTTTCACAATAGAATCTGAATGGATTGGTAAAAGCGGCAATTGCATAGATATATTCGAGCCTGGTATTCAGACGGTAATAGGTTTTTTGTTTGTAGATAAATACGGGGATCATGAGAGCTTCCTTTAAAATTAATGTGTTGTATATTCCATCTTAAAACAGTTTTTGAAATCTACAACACAGTATTTTGGAAGTTCTTTTTTAAAGTAAGTTGCTTTGACAACCTACTGGTTGCCAAAGACTTGCCAAACCACTTCTTCTCCTTGAGGTATCAAGGATACTGACGTCTGGTTAACATAAGTGTTGATATGTGTCATATCTTCACTTATTCGGCGTTCACAAGAACCATTTTGATTGACTTTTTTTACACCAATCAATTTGTCTTTACTGATCATGCCGAAACTTCCACTTCTTCCTGTGTAATTTAAATTGTTCATCTTCCTTCTCCATTGCATTGTTTAATTTAAGTGCATCAATGAAATATTCTAAAGTTGAATCACTACAGAATATCTCAGTGATGCACCTAAAAAGATGCAACGGTGAGATGAACAAATATCTCTTAATGAAGTCACAATCAACAGTTGAATAAAATATTCAGTGTTATTGTGACTTCTAAACTATTTAATAATAGGTTCGAGCTCAAGGCCGAACCTATTATTAATATTAGGCATTTGAGTCAATTGACTCGGCCCTTTTTCTTCGATTCGTCCATTTTGGTGGACAATTACTATTTTGGTGTCTTTTTTTAAAGATGTTTTAATATCTTTTTTATTTTTTAAAACTCCAAATGATCTTTTATGTAGATTCTTCATAATATTTGCTCCATACCAAATGGAGCAAATAAATGCACTCATCTGGATTTTGAAAACCCAGATGGGTGAATTAAATCAAACAACACATAAATGTGACGTTCGATAATGAGGATGAATTCCTCAGCTTTATAAAATAACAAATTATTATGTTATTTTAATTTCTTGCGTAATTAAAAGCTTACGCTGGCATCATCAAAAAATATAAATAAGAATATAAATATTATTGACGATAAAAAAATCGAAAACTTCAGCAAAAAATAGACGTAACAATGCCAAATCTTTTGATTTTTCTATCGTGACTATAAATAGCTTTTGATTTTATTGATGTGTAACATCAATTAACTGAATTGTTTTTCAGTTTATCTTGCGTGATGACAGTACGCTGCTGTTTGTTGTTATTCTAACTGACTCCTATTATATCTAATTTTCTGATTTTTTCCATCTTTTTTTTAATGATTAATGCGTCAATACTGATTTTAAATGAGCCAGTTGTGCCAATAATTAATTGATGTGCCAACTCATTTTTTTCTAATTTGTCTTTTTTACTCATTGCTTGAAACCTCTTTATATCGTTGTTCTGGTTTGTCTACTTCTTATTTTATCTAATATTATTTCTGGGCTACCAATACCCCACAATATAATATCTGTTCCTGCCGTACCTGATGTTTTAAGTCGAATAGTGCCAACATCTAATACACGATCAAATATTGTCTTACTCAAATCAGCTGTTCGTATGTCTGCAATAAAAATTGATGCTAAATCCTTAGATATAAAGCCAATTTTAGTTTCAACCGCATCCGATGTAATCGTGTATCTATTGGATATGATTGGAACTACAATCTTATATATAGCGATTAACAAGGCAACCCACCCAACTAATTCAACCGTGCTGAACAGGCTAACCAATATTTTGTTATTCATTATTTCAGCGGTTGTTAAAAATGGTAAAAACACGATCTCTGGTTTAGTGATTGCAACAAAACTCGCTAAAAGCACGATGTAATGTGAGAAAAATTTACGCAAAGACGGTCTTAGTTTGAGTTCTTCATTTTTTCCCTTATCTTCACTTTTATCTGCTTTAATATTTTCTTTTGCCATTGGTTTTAATGGTTTTATCTCATGCTCATCCGTCTTATTTTCTTGCATTAACTGACTGGATTCTTCTGATGGTTCTTTTTTTTCTGTCGTTTGATGATTATCATTCATCTGATCATCAAATGTTGCTTGTTCTGGAATAATGCTTTGCATCTCTGCTAAATAGCGCGCTAATTCTTGCTCAACAGGTTCTTTTTTTTCTGTTTGAATAATAGTTTCTTTTTCCGATGGTTTTTCCATTAAATCGTTATTAGATTGTTTTTTTACTTTCTGTTCATTTGATGAATTGTCTTTCATTGTAACGGCATAACCACCATCACATTTTATAACAAAAAACTCTACTCCAACCTCTCGTGTAATAATTCTTGCTTTTGCAAAAGCAGAATCTCTGTCAACAAAAGGCAGTCCTGCATTATTATAAATATGATCTTCATTTTTCATGGCAATATCCCTATAACAAGCACTTTGATAAATATTACTATCAATAGTGCTATTTGTTATGTTTCATTTATAAAACTGCTGTTACTATTCCGTCGATAACACCCGGTGCTGCGTTTAAGATTAATCCTGCGGCGATGGCTGGTACGGCTGCAACAACTGATTGTTTAACAACGCCAAAACCAATACCTGTGATCAACAATGCGATGGTAATTAACTTTCCTAAAGTTCCCTGCATCCATCCTGTTATAGTTGCGTAAATGGTGTTAAATTCCGATCCTCCCGTCCCTGCCATAAGTTCCGGACTCATTGCCAAGACGCTTGCTGTGGCTACTGATGCTAATACTAATTTTGCTTGATTTCTGGTTAATTTTTTCATTGTTGTATTCCTATATTGATGATTGTTAATTGGTTGATTTTTATAAAACAGCTGTTACGATTCCGTCGATTACACCCGGTGCTGCATTTAAGATTAATCCTGCGGCGATGGCTGGTACGGCTGCGACAACTGATTGTTGAACTACGCCAAAACCAATACCGGTAATTAAAAGTGCGATAGTGATCAATTTTCCTAAAGTTCCTTGCATCCATCCTGTTATAGTTGAATAAATTGAGTTAAATTCCGATCCTCCCGTACCTGCGTAGACTTCCGGCATTAAAAACATGAAACTACCTAAAAAGATTGTTCCAAATAAATACTTAAATTGTTGTTTTGATAGTTTCATCTTTATTCCTTTGTGTTGTTGAGTTGATAAAACTAATTATCCAGATATTTTGTTTAGGTAAACTTTGTTAATGCGCTGTTTTTGTTGCGTTCGTGAATTATTTTTTTATAAATTTAATTATATTTATGTGTAATTTGTTGATTTTTCTGATATTTACGCTAAATAAGTAAAGATACTTTCTTATTAAAATGGATTCTTTAATGAAAATTTTCAATATTATTTTTTTAGTGATTTTTTTATTTCCTATTCATTATTGTTACGCTGACGACTTTGATGAAGAAAACACAGGGTTTGATGATGAATTTGATGACAGTCTTTCTGACGACGTAACAGATATGGTTTTGGGTATTAAAAAACAAACCTCACAATCTCCCGCATCACTGACGACCATTACCGCTTCTGAAATCAAAAAAATGGGCGCAACAACTTTGCACGAAATTTTAGAAAGAGTCCCTGGTATGACCGTTTATTCATCAACAGGTGATACGGTGATTGCTTTTTCTAGAGGTATTTATTCTTTAAACTCTGTGATCTTTAAAATAAATGGCGTCGTTATGCGTCAACAGGGATTATTTAGTTTAGGTAATAACTTTGGAGATGCTTTCGGCTTATTACCGATAAATTCTATTGCTAAAATCGAAGTAATTAGAGGTGCTGGCGGCATATTACACGGTTCAGACGCTATCGGAGCAGTGGTTAATATTGTAACCAAGACCTACGATAGCCATAAAGGTACTGAAGTTGGCCTAAGACATGGTTCTTTTAACAAAACTGAAGCTTGGTTAAGTGCCGGTGATAAACTTGGTAAAACAAAATCACATATTTCATTTGAATATTTTAAGACAGATGGTCACGATCATTTATATGACTTTGGTTCACAAGCAGCAACAGACTTATTTTTCGGAACCAGTTTAGCGAACACTCCGGGCAAGATAAATAACCGTCAGGAAGGATATGATGTGAGATTGAATTTTATTCATGATGACAACCTGACATTTAACTTTGGCTCTCAAAATAGATCAAACATGGGTGATGGTTTAGGATTTACAAATTTAAGCCCCGAGACAGTAATGCAGTCAGATCGTTATTGGGCTGATATAAAATATAACTTTGAATTAACTTCTCACTTAAATCTTTCTGTTTTCAGCTCTTATTACAATACAAAAACTGAAGTAGATAATCACTTTCTTCTTTTTAAAGGCGATCCTCGTGTTCCAAGTGGTTTGATATCTGAATTTTTATTTTATGAGTCTCAAAACCGAAACTTATTAAAGATGACCTATGACGGCATAAAAAATCATCACATGATTCTTGGAGCAGGTCTTGATATTGAAGATTTATATAGAACAGAACAAACTTCTAATTATTTTGTATCATATCAACCTAATCTTCGCTCTAGTTGGTCAATTACCCCATTATCTGGCTTCACTAGCCTAACAGACAGCCAATTCATTTTAATACCTGAAAACACAAGAAAAATCACATCATTTTTCTTTTTAGATGAATGGTCTATATTAGATAATGTGACAGTTTATGGAGGTTTACGTTACGAAGATATTTCTGATATTGATACTGATGATATTGTTTTGCCAGAGCTTTCCGTCGTTATCAATAATTCTCTAAATTTAACAACTCGATTGATTTATCGTGAAACAAGACGGATTCCGACCATGAGAGATTTGTATGCACGACCTCCTTTGTTTTCAAGCAATACACTTAAACCCTCAAAAGTAAGACAAAGTGAAATTGGGCTGAATTATAAAACAGAAAAATCAACTTATGACTTATCCGTTTTTTACACCGAATGGTTAGGTTTTTTATCTATTGTTAATAAAGAAGTTCCTGTTGAAAATGCAGGCAATGATTTTTTATGGGGTGCTGAATTAGAAGCGAACTATAAACTCACCAATAATTTAGATTGGTTGATAAATTTTGCATGGTATGACAATACACGGAATTTTGTTGCCAGTGTAACGGCTCCTGATTCTATTTTATATACTCGCTTGTCATTAGGCTCATTAAATGGATTTAACGCAAGCATACAAGCAAAAATAATTCATGGATATCACAAACAATCATTTGACACTCGATTGATAGAAAATGATGATTTTAAA
>JABHHM010000374.1 GCA_018671575.1 Methylococcales bacterium
ATGGTCACCTACTTAGTATGGACAATATGGTTTGAATGGCTAGAGATAAATGATATTTTTGCTGGTGGTTTTTTATGGAGGTTAACAGGTGAAAATATAAAATATGAGATATTCTACAAAATAGCTCATAAAGGGGGGGGGCAAAGGGGTGAGGCTTCTATTCTGGATTATGAGGCAACGACTTGATGATTTTCAATTATGGTCATTAAGTAGAACTGTCAAAGAGAATTCGGTGACCAATTTGAAAATTGGCAACGAAAATAAAAAATGAGAAGAATATCTAAAGTCATGTGTCGAAGCTTGGCACCCTATTTGTAATCCCTTTAATTGTAAAGGTTATTTTTGAATCGTCCCTTAGTGACTGGTGCCTTCTTCAAGGTGTGTTTTATTATAAACATTATATTTGCCTGAAGGTTTGCTCATTTTTAAACGCTTTACTTCTTTGAGTGTCTTGGCGTCAAATATAATCAATTCTCCTTCTTTATCCCAAATGCTTAGTAGGGCATAGTCACCATTTTTAGTGAACTCCACATGTGCAGATGTTTTGCCAGGAGTTGGTCTAAGAGTGTCCACAAGTTCTAATTTTTCTTTATCTATAATATGCATGACATCTTTATTGGGTCCAAAGAAAACATCTGCCCAGGCATATTTCGATTTGGCATGACTCCGCATGAAAAAACCTGGGCCAAGGGTTTTGATTGTCTTAATTTTTTGCCAATTTTTCATGTTAAAAATACTAATGCTACCATCACGAATATTGGGGATAGCTATGACTCTGGTATTTTTATATTTCCAACTTATTCCAGAGCTTAGGTGAGGCATACCAGCGATGTCAAGTTGAGCAATTTTTTTCCCCTTAACCAGATCAAAAACCTGT
Source organism: Methylococcales bacterium (assembly GCA_018671575.1). GTDB lineage: Bacteria > Pseudomonadota > Gammaproteobacteria > JABHGC01 > JABHGC01 > JABHHM01. The sequence goes on from JABHHM010000374.1 coordinate 878, forward strand.
CCGCCTAGTATTTTAGAGCGTGAGTTTTGTGCTTTAAGTGATCGCGCTGTTCCAATAATAAAGCGATAACTTTGATCAAGAAAAAAATCATCAAGATAATTGTCCAACAACATACGCCTTATAGAAAATTTCTTACCACTATATTCTGGCATTTCGTACTGGTAATCATGGACAAAAACCGCCTTGTCTATATAGGGTATTTCCCATACTTCGGCTATGTCTTTTAATGCTAAAATAAAGCTATTTCTTGGTGCTGCAGTGTAGACTGCGCTGACACGTGAAGAAATACCCTTTTGACTAGTAATGGGAATGATTTTAACTGGTGAAAGATCGTCAGCATTAAGAACAACCGCTGAATGTGGCAGTGTATTACCAATAAGTAAATAGTTGTTGTCAGCTGATACAGCAACATTTCGGGTATTAATACCGACACGAATATCAGCTATTATTTTTAGATTGTATAAATCATATTTGGTAATCCAACCATCACGAGAAGCTAGATAAACATACCGACCATCACTAGAATATTTTGGGCCTCCATGAACTGCACTGTGTGTTTTAAAACGCGTGATAGGAACAAATTTATCCCCATCAAGAACAGTAACATGATGATCGCCAAGTTCTACAACCACAAACAAATTCTGCATATCTGCTTTAAAAATTGGTTTATCAGAGAGCACCTCATCGGTAAAGTAGGTTTTATGGGATTTTTGAATATCAGCCAATTCCCACTTAGGTGTGGCAATTGGTCGAGTAAAAATATACTGTACTAACTGGTTAATTTCATCATCATTGAGCACTTTAGAAAAGGTTGGCATTTGTGTGGCTGTACGACCATTTTTTATAATTAAAGTTGCCGCATTGGGTTTTAAACGTTTGAAACTGGAGGGGATTAGTGGCGGTCCTATCAGGCCTAAACGATCGTCACCGTGGCAACTGGAACAATGTTGTTGATATAGAATCATGGCCTTGTTTGAATCATAAGCAGAGAAGGTAGAATTAACAGTTTTATTGATAATTTCTGTAGCCTGGGTATTGGATAATACAGTGAAAAGTAATAGAAAAAGTAGTATAAATTTTTTCATCATAAAAATTAGCCTATTGACTTATGTTGATGTAATAAAAAGATGCCCATAGTGTCATTAAAATTAAAAAGTCTACAGCGAGGTTTGGTTTTTTTGCGTAATATGTTGGCATATTTTGTAGTGGAATATAGTTGATTCAACATTAACGTATTTAGGGGTTGTAATCAATCGAGATATGGCAACATTAAGTAGGGCGGTTAAAATTGTTAAAGAGAATGCTGTGACCAATTTGAAAATTAGCAATGAAATTAAAAGCTAGGAGGCTGTCCGAAAATGTAGGTTTTCGTCAGAACAAGGCAAAATTTGGCGAAAAAGCGCAGTTTATGTGTGTAAATGAGCAC
>JABHHM010000215.1 GCA_018671575.1 Methylococcales bacterium
GCCGCTACTGTAGCAGCAACAGCACCAGCTCCTGCAGCAACAGCTCCTGCAGCCGCAGTTGTTGCGACTGTCGTAGTAGCCGCCGCAGTCGTTGTTGCGGCAGTTGTAGTTGCAGCAGTCGTTGTTGTTGCTGCAGTTGTGGTAGTTGTCGCAGTGGTAGTCGCTGTAGTTGTTGCGGTACTTGTTGTTGCCGTAGTAGTCGCTCCCGTTGTACTAGTTGTTGTCGCTGTAGTGGCACCCGTCGAACCAGTTGTAGCCCCTGTAGTTGCTCCAGTAGAGCCAGTTGTCGCTCCCGTAGTACCTGTAGTGGTTCCTGTTGTTGCCCCTGTTGTACTGGTTGTTGTGCCCGTAGTTGCTCCAGACGTGCTGGTTGTTGTACCAGTAGTCGTTCCTGTTGTACCCGTTGTTGACCCAGTCGTTGTCCCTGTAGTAGATCCAGTTGTACTTCCCGTTGTTGAGCCTGTTGTACTGCTAGTAGAGCCTGTTGTACTACCAGTAGATCCAGTGCTACTTCCTGTTGAACCCGTGGATGAGGTTGACGATGATGAACTTCCTGACGTTGACCCAGAAGAGCCTGATGATCCCGAAGAACCAGATGATGAACTTGAGCTTGAAGAAGACGAGCCTGAAGAATTTGTAGAACCTGAAGAATTTGATGAACCTGAAGAATTTGAACTTCCAGACTCATTATTAGATGAACCACCAAATTGTGCAGATGCACCTGACATAACTAACAAACCTGCAATGAGTAACGCTGTCTTTTTCATAATATATTACCTAAAAACTAAAAAAATTGCCCAATAAACCATTATCTACCTAAAATACATTGGTATAATAATATGCAAACTTTTATATTAAAACAATAGCTATTCACATAATTAGTGAAAAAAAGTCAAACATACACATCTAAAAAATATATTTTTAGGCTCATTATTTGTACGCCAGCACAGTTGAGAGTCTTTTTTCAGCCAATTCAATTAATATTTTTTTACGTTCAGCATAATCTGCCACCTGATCTTTTTCTATTTTACCGATAGAAAAATAATGACTTTCTGGATGAGAGAAGTAATAGCCACAAACGGACGCAGCAGGATAAACGGCATCGCTCTCTGTTAATTTAATTCCTGTTTTTGCTGTCACAGACAACAAATCAAATATCACTTGTTTTTCCGAATGATCAGGACAGGCCGCATAACCTGGAGCAGGCCTAATACCTTGGTATTTTTCTTGAATTAAATCATTATTTGACAATTTTTCATCTAAGACATAACCCCAGACATCTTTTCTGACCATTTCATGCAAATGCTCGGCAAATGCTTCTGCCAATCGATCTGCCAATGCCTTTAACATGATGCCATTATAATCATCTTGTTGTTTTTCAAACTCTTCCAGTTGATTTTCAATATCAAATCCTGCTGACACTACAAAAAAACCAACATAATCATTAACTTGACTTTCTTTGGGGGCAACGTAATCAGCCAAACAACTATTGTATTTATCATCTGGCTTAATCATTTGTTGGCGCAATGTATTAATTGTCGCCACCGCCTCTTGGCGTTTTTCATCAGCATAGATTTCAATCGAGTCATTTGACAAACTATTGGCAGGCATTAATGAAAAGACTGCTTTAGCTGTGAGCCATTTTTTAGAAATAATTTCCTGCAACATTGCTTGAGCTTCTTCAAAAACTTTAGTAGCCACCTCCGCCTTCGCACCTGATTTTAACAATTTAGGAAAACGACCTTTAATATCCCAAACTTGAAAAAATGGTTCCCAATCAATTTTTTCGGCAATTTCAGCCAATGAATAATTGTCCCATAAATTAACACCCAATGTTTTGGGGACTGGCGGAACATAATTTGACCAATCAAAGGCCATTTTATGTTGCCTTGCTTCAGCAATGGTATGACGTTTCGTTTTAGAATGTTTTTTTGCATGTTTTTCACGCATAACACTATAAGAATCGGCAATTTCCTTAACGTAATCCAACTTCAATGTATTACTTAATAATTTTGTTGCCACGCCCACACTTCTTGAAGCATCTTCAACATAAATAACAGAGCCTTTATAATTAGGTGAAATCTTCACCGCAGTATGTATTTTTGATGTCGTTGCCCCACCAATTAACAAAGGAACAGTAAAACCCTCTCGTTGCATTGTTGCGGCAACATTCACCATTTCATCCAGCGATGGAGTTATCAAGCCACTCAAACCAATAATATCAACCTGATGCTCTTTGGCAGCTTCCAATATTTTTTCGCATGACACCATCACACCCAGGTCAATAATTTCAAAATTATTACACTGCATCACAACACCCACGATATTTTTACCAATATCATGCACATCACCTTTGACGGTTGCCATAAGAATTTTGCCTTTACTGCCCATCGAACTAGAAGATTTTTCAGCACTGATAAAAGGATCTAAATGAGCCACTGCCTGCTTCATAACCCTGGCTGATTTAACAACTTGTGGCAAAAACATTTTACCCGCACCAAACAAGTCACCCACCACATTCATACCATCCATCAAAGGCCCTTCAATAACATGCAATGGTCTCTCCGATTGCAATCGTGCCTCCTCAGCATCTTCTACAATAAAAGTAGTCACTCCTTTAACTAAGGCATACTCTATTCTTTTGGCAACCGACTGCTCTCGCCAAGTCAAATCTTCCTTAATCTCTTTACCCGACTTATTTCTCAATGACTCAGCAATGCTGATTAATTTATCTGTTGCATCAGCATGACGATTAAACATCACATCTTCAATCGCATTTTTGAGATCAGTATCCAAATCAGCATAGATTCCCAATTGCCCTGCATTGACAATTCCCATATCCATGCCTGACTGAATGGCATAATATAAAAAGACGGAATGAATGGCCTCTCTGACAAAATCATTCCCTCTAAAAGAAAATGAAACATTACTCACTCCACCGCTGATTTTACAACCTGGCAAGCTTTCTTTAATTTCACGAACTGCCTCAATAAAATCAATACCATATTGATTATGTTCTTCAATTCCTGTGGCAATGGCAAAAATATTGGGATCAAAAATAATATCAGTCGGATTGAAACCAACCTCATCCACTAAAACTTTATAACTACGCTGACAAATATCAACCTTACGACGCAATGTATCGGCCTGCCCTTGTTCATCAAACGCCATTACAATTACTGCCGCACCGTATTGTTTGACCAGTTTTGCATGATAAATAAAACGCTCCTCACCTTCCTTCAAGCTGATGGAGTTCACGATGCCTTTACCCTGAATGCATTTTAAACCAGCCTCAATCACCTCCCACTTAGATGAATCCAGCATTATAGGTACACGGTTAATTTCTGGTTCAGCTGCCACCAGATTTAAAAAAGTAACCATTTCACTCGCTGAATCAAGCATCGCTTCATCCATGTTGATATCAATAATTTGAGCACCTTGCTCGACTTGTTGACGAGCCACCTCCAATGCAGTTTCATAATCTTTTTCTTTGATTAATCGTTTGAAACGAGCAGAACCTGTTACATTGGTTCGCTCTCCAACATTAACAAACAAACTATCATCATCAATACTCAACGGTTCTAAACCACTTAGTTGACATTGTGGTTTTAATTTGGGGATTTTTCTTGGCTTAACTAATTTGCAAGTATCAACAATGGTTTTTATGTGATCAGGAGAAGTCCCACAACATCCCCCAATAATATTAATGATGCCACTTTCAGCAAATTCTTTTAATAATGCTGCCATTTGCTCTGGAGTCTGATCATATTCACCAAACTCATTTGGTAATCCCGCATTGGGGTGAGCACTCACAAAAAACTCTGCATTATCAGATACATCCTGAACATGTGGCCGCATGGTTTTAGCACCTAACGCACAATTGAACCCCACACTTAATGGCTCCACATGAGAAATAGAATTAAGAAATGCCAATGCCGTCTGACCAGACAATGTTCTGCCTGATACATCCGTAATGGTCCCTGAAATCATCACAGGATATCGAATGTCTTTTTCAGCAAAATAATTTTGAATCGCAAACAAAGCCGCTTTACAGTTGAGCGTATCAAAAACTGTTTCCACCAAAAGAATATCTGCACCACCATCAATCAAACCGACAATAGCTTCGCCATAAGATATAACCAGGTCATCAAATGTCACTTGCCTAAAGCCAGGATTATTCACATCAGGCGACATAGAAGCCGTTCTATTGGTTGGTCCCAAAACACCTGCTACAAACCTTGGTTTTTCAGGTGTCTGCCTGGAAACTTCATCCGCAGCTTCTTTCGCCAGTTTTGCTGACTCATAATTCAACTGATAAACCAACGACTGCATATTATAATCTGCCATTGATACAGAATTGGCATTAAACGTATTGGTTTCAAGAATATCAGCACCCGCATCCAGATAAGCCTTATGAATACCTTTAATAATTTCAGGCTGGGTTAATGACAACAGGTCATTGTTACCTTTTAAATCACTTTCATAATCCTTAAACTGCTCACCGCGATAATCTTCCTCTTCTAATTTATGACGCTGAATCATGGTTCCCATTGCACCATCAAGAAACATCAATCGTTCAGATAAGATTTGTTTAAGTTGTGATTCAGTTTTGTTGTTTGTCATGTTATTTTTACTTTTAAATTATTAGTTATAGAATTTCAGATGCGCAACATTGTATCAATCAGATAAATCAAAGGCAATTCAAATGAAGCAACCTGATACTTTGGGTAATATCATCATAGAAACCAACTTGTCCCACAAGGGGATAAGTTTCGTTCGAGCAAACGAGCAGCTCAACTCAGCTTTATCCTACCCTCCAAACTCACCAGAAAAACTATCCAACAATGCCAACAAGCTCAAAAAACGTCTTGAACGCCTTACAGGTAAAGCCATTGCTGATTTTGAGATGATTAAAGATAAAGATGTCGTTTTAGTTTGTCTGTCGGGAGGAAAAGATTCTTATACAATGCTACAGATACTACTGACACTACAAAAAAGAGCTCCCATTGATTTCAAAATCATTGCCATGAATTTAAACCAAAATCATCCAGGCTTCCCTGAACACATTTTGCCAAACTATTTAAATAACCTTGGCGTGGATTATCGAATCATTGACGAAGACACCTATTCTATAGTTCAAGATAAAATTCCTGAAAAAAAGACCAAATGCTCTTTATGCTCAAGATTACGACGAGGCATCATTTACCGAGTCGCCAAAGAACTCGGAGCCAACAAAGTTGCATTAGGACATCACAAAGACGACATTGTAGAAACGTTATTTTTAAATTTATTTTTTGGTGGAAAACTAAAAGCCATGCCACCCAAATTAATCACCGATGATACACAACACATTGTCATCCGTCCTCTCAGTTATTGCAGCGAAAAAGACATTGCACGCTATGCGAACCAGATGAAATTCCCAATAATCCCATGCAATTTATGTGGATCACAAGATAATTTACAACGCCAACAAGCCAAGGCAATGCTACAACAATGGGAAAAAGATTATCCTGGCCGAACCAATTTGATTTTCAAATCCATCATGAACATCACTCCTTCTCATCTGGCAGATACCACACAATTTGATTTTAAGAATCTGGACGAATTATTGGGAACAGAAAACAAATAATACGCTCTCTGCTATAATCCTAAATAAATCAATTGAATCGACTGCGAGCATTTAAGGGGATTCGCAATAAATAAACAAGCAATTTGGACATTTATTTATTTCGCTTCCCCTAACACGCTGAATATTCAATTGATTTATGAGGATAATTTCAAACAATCATTCGTATATGGAGTCTTCAGTGTCTAAAGCCTGGCATTTACTTTCCAAGTTAACTCGTGGTAGCGACCTGGGCAATATATTAATGCTATCTAGCCTGACACTGGCAATTATTGTCATTTTTCAATGGATTGGTTATCAGCCTTATTCCAGCAGTCAAAATAATTCATCACAAACAAATCACAACCAAACCATCCAACTGGCACAATTTTCTACCCGTTCTATTCGTGAATTTCAAAGCACCATTAAACAACCTGTTTTTTATCAAAATCGACAACCTATTTCTGGCGGATCAACCAACAAACCGCTTGGAACCTATTATTTAACGGGAGTAATGATCATCCCAGGAAAACGTTTGGCTATTCTGAAAAACAAAAGGTCTGGAGAAGAAAAACAAGTCGCCGAAGGCAAAAACCATAATGGGTGGACAGTTTATAAAGTTGAAAAAGGCCAAATCACCCTTCAACAAGGTAGTCGCCAGGAAATTGTCAAGTTATCAACCAATACAGACAAAAATCGTTCAAATAGTCGAAATTCGAGTTATAACCGCAATCAAAATTCACGCAACCGAAGACTAAACCGTCGAAATAATTCAAATAGACGATAGCTCGAATGAAGATTCTATTCATGTATAATACCCTGCATGAACAAGGATAACATTTACAAAACCCCGCTAACATCTGTTGATCGCTTCTCATTTGATGAAACCGTCACCAATGTCTTTACCGACATGATTCAACGTTCCGTCCCTGGGTACCAATATATCAATGAAATGACAGGGTTAGTTGCCGCTCAAAACATTCAAAATGAAACCAATTGCTATGATTTGGGTTGCTCATTAGGCGCATCCACTTTATCCGTCATTCAGCAAAGTCAACTAAAAACATACCATATGATTGCTGTCGATAATTCGCAGTCGATGATCACAAAATTCCATCATCAACTCAAAACATCCAAACCAAACCAGAAAGTTAAATTAATTTGTGACGATGTACAAAATATCAACATCAGCAATGCATCCGTGGTGATACTTAATTTCACACTACAATTTATTGAAAAAAATCACCGCCTCGATATCATAAAAAACATATGGAATGGCTTAGTGCCCAATGGTGTATTAATTTTATCTGAAAAAATAAAAATTGAACAACCAGAACAAAATAAACTTTTGACTGATTTACACCATGTATTTAAAAAGGTTAATGGTTACAGCGATTTAGAAATCAGCCAAAAACGTACTGCATTAGAAAACGTACTTCAACCAGATACAGTGGACAATCACATGCAACGTCTACAACAAGCAGGCTTTAAATCATCGCTACAATGGTTCCAATGTTTTAATTTTGTTTCTATCTTGTCAAAAAAATAATGTGAATAAGCTCACCGTTTATTAATTTTTAATTTGCTTTACCTCACTATATCAATCAAACTTTAAAGTATCTTAAAATTAAACCAATAAAATATCTCTCAGCTTATGGCAACAGAAATCTTAATTAATGTCACACCACCTGAAACTCGAGTCGCACTCATAGAAAATGGTGTTCTACAAGAACTTTTTATTGAAAGAAACCATCATCGCGGACTGGTTGGTAATCTTTACAAAGGAAGAGTTTGTCGAGTTCTACCTGGAATGCAAGCGGCATTTGTCGATATTGGCTTAGATCGCGCAGCTTTTTTACATGCCTCTGATATTGCCAGACCTTTTGAATGTCACGAAGAAGAAAAAGACAAAAAAGAACTTAACATCAATGCTTTGCTCCAAGAAGGTCAGGACATTATTGTTCAAGTCATAAAAGACCCCTTAGGAACCAAAGGAGCCAGATTAACCACTCAACTATCCATTCCATCAAGATACACTGTATTAATTGCTGGTACATGCTGTGCTGGTATATCTCAAAAAGTTGAAGAAGAAGCAGAACGTTTAAGACTGAAAGACATTATCACACGCTATGTTGATTCTGTTGAAAATTGTGGATTTATTGTCAGAACCGCCGCAGAAGGCGTCAGTGAAGAAGCTTTGGTTACTGACATGAACTTTTTACATCGACTATGGCAATCATTGACTGAAAAAATTCTTCGAGCACAAGCAAGAACACTCATTCATGAAGATTTACCATTGCTTTATCGCATTTTGAGAGATATGTCAGGCATCGAACCTGAAAAAGTTAAGGTAGATTCCAAAATAACCTATCGAAAACTCATCTCATTCACCGAAGAGTTTGTTCCTGAAATCACTGACAAACTTCAATATTATCCAGGTGAAAGACCTATTTTTGATCTTCATGGCGTTGAAGACGAAATTAAAAAAGCATTAGACAGCAAAGTACAATTAAAATCTGGAGGGCATTTAGTCATTGACCAAACAGAAGCAATGACCACCATTGATGTCAATACAGGGGCTTTTGTGGGTCATCGAAATTTAGAAGAAACCATTTTCAAAACAAACCTGGAAGCATCACAAGCCATTGCTAGACAATTAAGACTGCGAAACTTAGGCGGTATTATCATCATTGACTTTATAGACATGCTACAAGAAGAACACAAACGACAGGTTCTTCGAGCACTGGAAAAAAGCCTGGAAAAAGATCATGCTAAAACCAATATTACCGAAGTTTCTACACTCGGATTGGTAGAAATGACCCGTAAAAGAACCCGTGAAAGTTTAGGGCATATATTGTGTGAACCTTGTCCTTCATGTGGTGGAAGAGGCACCATGAAAACGCCTGAAACTGTTTGTTATGAAATTTTTCGTGAAATTTTACGTGAAGCGAGACAATTTGATGCCAGCGAATTTTTGGTTTTAACCTCAGATGAAGTTGTCGATTTATTATTAGATGAAGAATCTACAAATTTAGCTGAATTAGAAGAATTTATCGGTAAACCCATAAAGTTCAGAACAGAAACCTTATATACTCAAGAGCAATTTGATGTTGTATTGATGTAATAAGTTGGTATTTTCTCCAACCTTTGACATCTCTACCCTGACCGAATAAACCTCTATGCAATCAGAGAAAAAGCACCAAAAATCAAAAAATATCCCGCAAAAATTTTGTTACAATAATTATGCCCACCTACTTAAGGGACGGCACTAAAGGATTTTTATGGATTGGTCAAACAACCAAAAGAAGTTATTTTGGTTTCACTATAGAATAATTAGTAATACAACCTATCTATTACTAATTTTGACCACCCTATCCATATTTGCACTACACTCTGCCAACTATTTTTTAGAAAACTACCACCACGACATTGAAGAGTGGCTATCAGAATCATTAAATGCTGAGGTCAAATTTGGTCATCTATCCACAAAATGGAAAGGTCGGTATTATGCCATTGAAGTTGATGACTTAACCTATTCTGACCAATCAGACAGTCAATTAAAGGTGACATTAGAACAATTAAACATTGACATTAACATGCTGTCTTTATTGCTACCTTTTTATCACTCCCCTGGCATGATAAAGCTACACAACGGTGTTGTTAGCCAAACGGACACCCACTCCTCAACACTTCCCTTAGATCAGTCAAATTATTTACCTTTTTACGCTTGGTTATCTAATCAACAGTTTGATTTAAAGTCTATTCACTACACCAATCAATCATCAAAACAACACAATCAATACCATTTAAAAAAATTAACCTTTTCCCACTTAAAAAATCGCCATCAATTATTAATTGAAGGCTTTTTTTTCGGTCTTAAAGAAGATACCTTTTTTATCAGTGCCGACTTTCACGGCAAACCTGAATATTCACACACCTGGACAGGGCAAATTTATAGCCAAATAAAAACAAGCCATCTTGAGCAATTACTCAGCAACTTTCCTGAAAAGTCTTTATCAAAAAATATAAAAAATAAAAAAATTGTTGTGGAATTTTGGGGTGACTGGAAAAAACACTTACCAACACATTTTGGAGGCCGACTCAACAATGGCCATTTAGTCGTATCTACTCCAATCAATAACTCACTGAAAAAACTATCCCAATTAGATGGACAAGTTTTTTGGAAAAGAGTCAAACAACACACTATTTTAGGTGTTGACAAATTAAAAGTTATATTAAACAAATCTCATTTAGATTTTAAAAAAGTTGAACTTAAAATTGATAAAAATGGAACATTGAATGCCACCAACATTCTATTTCCAACAATTCCTATCAATGAAATGCTAACTGTTTTATTTCAAATTCCTGGCGAGCATCAACACTATAAAAAAATCATTGAAAAAACTAAACCTAAAGGATTTATTCATGAGCTGACAATCAATTACAGCAATAATCAATGGCAGTTTAAAGGCAAGCTAAACAAATTCTCATCATCAAACTGGCAACAATATCCTCAAATAGATATTTTAAACATTGATTTTAAAGGCAATGAAAAAAAAGGAATGCTCTCTTTACCGAAACAACCCATGAAAATTTTTCCACATCAATATTTCATCAAACCACTGCAATTTACCGAAATCAATGGAGATATCAACTGGAACATTGACAACAATCACTGGTCTCTCAGTTCAAAATCTTTGGCTGTCGCATCAAAGGAACTAAAGTCTAACCACCAATTTAAATTAAAATTCTACAACAATAAAAACTCACCTGATGTCGAATATTCCAGTCATTTCAGCCATCAAAACAACACTCAGATAAAATACTTATTACCCTCTAAAACAATGGACTCTGACTTTATCAACTGGTTCAACACGGCTTTTCTAAAAGGAAAAATTAACCAAGGAAGCTGTCGATTAACAGGCAAACTCGATCAATTCCCTTTTAAAAATGGTGGTGGAAATTTTATTGCTAAATTATATCTGAACAATACTCGTTTATTATTTGATTCAGCATGGCCACCATTAAATATAAGTAAAGCAAACATTATTTTTAAAAACCAATCGGTTCAAATCAACCTGAAAAAAAGTCACTTATTAAAAACTCAAATAAACCAAGCAAGTCTATTGATTGACGACTTAGACAATATTCCATCACTCAATATAGCAGGAGATATCAACAGCCGATGGAAAAACACCAGCAAACTCATCCAACAATCACCACTACAAGAACAATTTGAAGAAATCACCAATGCCATTGAGCTAAAAGGTCATCATCAACTCAAATTAAACTTACAAATACCCATGCAAAAAACAGGAAAATTAGCTTATCAAGGTGAACTCCAGTTTAATAAAAACCATATTATTTCAAAAACCAACCCCATTTCTATTTCGAATGTGCAAGGTAAAATATTCTTTAACGAAAACAACATCAAGGCTAAATCGCTGAATGGAATATTTTATGATGAAAAAATCCAACTGAATTTAACACAATCCAGAAAACAACAAATTGATACGCTTAAAATTACCGCAAAAACAAATTTAAACCTCAATCACAAAACATTTAAACCTTGGATAAACCTTAAAAATATTCACGGAAAAACCCCCTTTAGACTGGAAGCCAGCCTACATAAAGATTTAAAGAAAAAATCAAATAATAGAAAAATTAATTTCATCATCAAATCTGAAACAAAAGGTATCACGATTAATTACCCAGCCCCCTTTAGAAAAAGATCGGATAAAACAAAACAATTGATTATTATGGGGGAGGTTAAACCTAAGCAAACAACAAAAATCAACTGGATGCTAGGCCAACAGTTTAAAGGTGATGTCAATTTAGACTATATTAATCAACAATGGAATTTTTCCAATGGACTCATCATGCTAGGTGATGTTGCAGATAAGGAACCTGGTGAACAAGGATTATTTATTCATGCAAAACTTAAGACCATTAACACAAAACAATGGCTCCCTTATTTAAAAGACTTTAATACCTCAAATACACCAACCAACAACAATGATTTTATTCGCCAAATTAATGTTGATGTAAAAAAACTCAAATTTAACACACAAGAATTTAACCATCTAAAAATATTAGCCCGACAACTTAACAACAACTGGGACATCAACCTTAAAAGTAACGAGGCCAGTGGCGCATTATCCTACGTTGGAGAGTCCAGACAACTCAATATTATATTAAATCATTTACTGGCAAAAAAAATTGAGCACAAACCCGAAACCAAACAATCAAACTTAAATTTAAATGAACTGCCCTCTTTAAAATTAAGCATTAAACGATTTAATTATAATGGGCACGATTTTGGTCGAGTCGAAGCCATTGGAAAACCTCATAAAAATGGTTATTTTTTTGAAAAAATCAATTTGAAAGACAATGAAAATGAAATCAATGCCATGGCAAAACTATCAATGAGTGGCAATCTTCATCATACAATCATCAACCCCAGTTGGAAAAGCAAAAACCCAGGCAATTTCTTGCAAAAACTGGGTTATGAAACAGGATTGGAAAACAAAGAACTAGCGGCCAATGGTGAGTTTCAATGGAGAGACAGAATTGACCGATTCAATCTAAAAACGCTAGAAGGTGAATTTGAAACCAAATTAGGCAAAGGAATCATCAATGAAATTGACCCAGGGTTAGGACGTGCCATCGGATTATTAAGCTTTGACAGCTTACAAAGAAGAATGACCCTAGATTTCAGTGATTTATACAAAACTGGCTTTGTACTGGATAACGCCTACGCTTCATTCAAAATAGCCAAAGGCGAAGCTCTAATTAAAGAATTTTATATTAATAGCCCTTCTGCCCGTATTGATATGTACGGTTTGACGGAGTTAACCAAAAAACAATACCAACAAAAAGTATTGGTTACACCAAAAATATCAGCCACATTGCCTTTAATTACCGCTCTGGCTGCTGGTCCACAAGCTGGGGCTGTTTTACTCATATTACAAAAATTCTTTGGTAAAAAAATTGACCAAATCACTCAACACGAATATTCAATTGCAGGTAACTGGGACAACCCCGTTATAACCAAAACAAAAACAGTCAAGTCTCCTATCCAGTCGGTTATGGATTCTATTAATATACTCAACTTATTTAAAACGGATGAGAATAAGAAAGCTAAAAAAATGATTAGGAAACGCTAAAAAGACAAACGTCTCTGCCTTGATCTTAAATTTTTGGCAAAATCAATCATCACCTGGTTTCCAAACACCAAATGCTTCTTCTGGATTACCTGCAGGAGCAGGTGCTTGAGAATTTGGCCCTTGAGTATTCATAACATGCTGAACAAAAGCAAAAACTTCTTCAACAAACTCATCTTTAACCGCTTTATCCCCTGGCATTTCATTAATAACAATACCCATAATTGCAGATAAATATTGTACAAAAACCAATGGATTATTTGATTCTGAATCGTGTGACTTTAATAATTGATGAACATCTTCAATTAATTTGGGTGATAAGGATATTTCGCTCATGGTAATAATTTCTCTATATTGTGTATGAAAGCCTAATCTACATTAATTATGGGATAAAAATCAATCTTGAAATTAATAATGGTTTAGGAATATATCTCTTTGGGTAAAATAACAAAATATTTTAGTGTCATGGATGAACACAAATAAACACGGATACTCATTGAAAATCGTCCATGTTCATCGGTGCCATCCACGGTTCAAATATTTCAAATTAGACGGGCACGAAATAACTTCCCCCCCCCCCTCTTGGTTTCATTTCTATTTTAGATTCAAACGATCTGATTGAATAAACGTGAAGGAATAGTCGTTCTAATCAGAGATTTTATGGTTAAAAATTTACATGAGTTTTATCGAATCTTACGCATCAGTCATTTGAAGGTGAAGTAAAGATGGAATCAAGAACGAGAAGTTATTTGTTGCTCGTCCTTTAGGTAACTCGCAATAAATAAACTACCCATCTTACTTGCCCTTTTGTCCATCTTTTTTGCTACAAAAATAGTTGTGTAGAGCGACTACACGCCTATTTTTGTAACAAAAAAGACAAACAAAATTTCTGCGCAATATGGGTAGTTTATTTATTGCGTGTTACCTTAAAGTTCAGCGACTAATGTCCAGCCAACGGCTTCCCCCAAATTTTTTCTAATCTCGCATCTCTGCCACAACCATATCGATACCAACTATATCTTGCAGGATTTTTAGTATAATAATTTTGATGGTAATCCTCTGCTGGATAAAACTGAGTCGCCTGAGTAATTTCAGTGACAATTTTTTTACCTTTCAAAAAATCTGATGTAATGGATTTTTTTGATTGTTCAGCCAACATTTTTTGTTGAGGATTTAGATAAAAAATACCTGAACGATATTGTGACCCCGCATCACAAAACTGTCGATTTTTCACAGTGGGGTCAATATTGTGCCAAAAGGTGTTTAACAATGTCTGATAACTCACTTTACTGGGATCGTAAATCACTCGAATGGCCTCTGTATGCCCTGTACTTCCCACTGAAACTTGCTTATAGGTTGGATTCTTTTTATGCCCACCAATATAACCAGAAACGGTTGATTTTACACCATTAAGCTTATCAAATGGACCTTCCATACACCAAAAACACCCCCCTGCAAAAAAAGCAATTTCAGTTTGTTGCGCCATTATTTCCTTGGCTTGAATTTGCGAACTCAGTAAGAACAGTATAATAAAAATAAATTGTTTCATTTTAATCCTCCCCCCCTTATTTATCAGCAAATAATTTTGAAAACTTTGAATAACCCATTTTTTCAAGCTCATCAACTGGAATAAATTTTAATGATGCGGAGTTAATACAATACCTTAACCCCGTTGGTTTAGGGCCATCACTAAATACATGACCCAAATGAGAATCCCCATGTTTGCTACGAACTTCTGTTCTCGACATAAACAAACTATTGTCTGTAATTGAAACAATATTTTGCTGTTCAATGGGTTGAGTAAAACTTGGCCATCCCGTTCCTGATTTAAATTTATCCGTCGAACTGAATAAAGGTTCACCAGAAACAATATCAACATAAATGCCCGCATCCTTATTGTCCCAGTATTCATTTTGGAAAGGTCGTTCGGTCCCTTCTTCTTGAGTCACTTTATACTGTAAGGGTGTTAATTGCTTTTTTAACTCTTCTTTAGACTTTTCCACTTGATATCCTCCTGCATATGAAATTCCAACGCTACCAACCAACATTAACATGGTCATTATTTTTGTATGTTTCATCTTCATCACTGTTATCTCCTGATAATTTTGTTTAACTGACACCAATTATACGGATTGATTTTGATTAGTTATCACAGAATTATCACAATTAAATAACTTTATAGTGATAAATTTATAGCAAGTTCACATAAATCTCGTCCAATTTCCATTACAATTAAAAATATTAATACCCCATAAAATATGATAAATTTCATAATATATATCTATATTCAGCGCACAATTCTAATTTATTTTTTTCATTATATAATTTTATATCAAAATATTTTAATGAACGAAAACACGTCTTTGAATCTAATACAATGAAAATTCTACACACTTCCGACTGGCATTTGGGACGCACTTTATACGGCAAAAAACGCTATTGGGAATTTAAAAAATTTCTCAACTGGTTATTACAAACTATCCAAAAAGAAACCATTGACACGCTATTGGTTGCAGGAGATATTTTTGACACCACCACTCCAAGCCACCAAACCCAATTACTGTATTACCAGTTTATTTCCAACATAGCTGAATCAAGCTGTCGAACGGTTATTTTTATTGGTGGTAACCACGACTCACCCTCTTTATTAAATGCTCCAAAAACATTATTGAGCCATCTAAATATTTTTGTTATTGGGTCAATCAGTGATGATATGCAAGATGATGTTTTGGTACTCAATTCCCCATCAGGAGAACCAGAATTAATCGTTTGCGCCGTTCCTTACCTCAGAGATCGAGACATCAGGCAATGCAATGCAGACGAAAGCATTGATGACAAATCCGATAAATTTGCTCAAGGCATTCAAACTTACTATCATCAAATTGTTAAAATTGCCGAGCAAAAAAATCAAACGTTCAAACAAGCTGTCCCCATTATTGCAATGGGACATTTATTCACTGCTGGCACAACACTCACAGGCGAAGGTGTACGTGACCTCTACATTGGCTCACTTGAACACATCAAAGCCACTGCATTTCCTGAAGCCATTGATTATCTCGCATTAGGCCATTTACACATTGCTCAAAAAGTCGCTAACTGTGACCATAAACGATATTCAGGATCACCAATCCCAATGGGATTTGGTGAAGCCAATCAACAAAAAATCATCATTAAAATAAACATTGAAAATCATCAATTGAGTATTGATGAACTGAACGTCCCTTGCTTCCAGAAACTCGCAATTATCAAAGGTGATTTTGATGCTATTGTTGATCAAATTAAAAAACTAATCCAAACAAATGAAGTCATCTGGCTTGAAGTCATCTATCAAAGCCAGCAAATCATGGCTGATTTAACGGAACAGTTAAACACACTCACTGAGCAAAGCAATATTGAAATATTACGCATCAAAATTGCTTTTTCCAATTCTACCCCTCATTCAACTGAGCTCACCGAACAACTACTGGATACTCTCAATGAAACCGATGTTTTTCAACATTGCCTTGATTATCACCAAATTCCAGACAATCAACAAATCAGTCTGAACAAAACATTTAATGAGGTGCTAAAATTACTCCAAGAGGAAGATTCAAGGGCTGTTTAGGGGCACAAAATTGGCGAAAAAGCACAGTTTACTGGTGTAAATGAGCATTTTGAGCCTAATTTTAACGCAGTTCTGGCGGAAAGATGCGTTTTCGGACAGCCTCCTAGAAGTATAAATCAACAAAAACAATAAGGACATCATCCGTGAAAAAGTACCGAGTTTTAATCGATGCCATAGATGAAAAAGGTTTGGTCTATAAAATATCAAAACTATTTTTTGAATATGACTTAAACGTTATCTCAAACAGTGAATATGTAGACAATGAAAACAATAAATTTTTTATGCGTTCAGTTGTGGAAGGGGGTATAGATAAAAAGAAGTTATATGATGACTTGATTGAAATTATGCCATTGAAAGCAACGGTTAAAATTGTTGATACTTGTAAAAAGAACATTGTTATCTTGGCAACAAAAGAATCACATTGTCTGGGAGATATTTTAATTCGCTATGAAGCAGGTGAATTGGATGCAAATATTTTATGTGTCATTGCCAATTATGATATTTTAGAACCTCTGATTTCAAAATTTGGCATACCTTTTCATTTGGTATCACATGAAGGTCTAAATAGAAGTCAGCACTCAGGTTTAATTTTAGAAAAATTAAAAGAATATGATCATTTAGACTATATTGTTCTGGCAAAATATATGCGTATTTTACCTGCTGAATTTGTTGAAACGTACCCCAACCAAATCATCAATATTCATCATTCTTTTTTACCTGCTTTTATTGGAGCTAACCCGTACAAACAAGCTTATGAAAGAGGCGTTAAAATTATTGGGGCAACAGCTCACTTTGTCAGTAACAATTTAGATGAAGGTCCCATAATTGAACAACAGATTAAAAACGTAAACCATGCCCATGGCTGGACAGATATGAGAGACGCAGGAAGAGATGTTGAGAAAGTTGTTTTTTCAAATGCCATTAAACTGGCTCTTGAAGACAAAATATTTATTTATGGTAATAAAACCATCATTTTTTAGGAAAAGGATGTTAGGAACGAGCACGAAATAACTTTTACACCTTGCAAAGAAAGCTTGTTCGCCTCTTCGCTACAAAAAAGACAAGCAAAATTTCTGCACAATTTGGCTATTTATTTCGTCTCCCCTTACCCACGATATTGATTAACAATTCCATGTAAATCTTGCGCGAGATCAGAAATATTGCCACAAGCAGAAACATTTTTTTCAGTCCCCAAGGCTGTTTTATAATTGATTTCATTCAGTGATTCAATACTATCGCTAATCTCTCTCGCTACTGAAGATTGTTGAGCCACTGAAGTAGCAATGTGTTTATTTAATTCAGCAATATTAGTAGCGGCCTTAGCTATGTCATCAAATTTTGTTTGTGCGCTACTGGCTTTACCCACACTTTCCTGAGCCTGAGTTTGGGACGCATTGATACCAGTCACCACATTAGTCACACCATCTTGCACACGCTTTATCATGGTTTGAATTTCTTCTGTTGAACTTTGAGTTCTACTCGCCAAAGTTCTCACTTCATCCGCCACCACGGCAAAACCACGACCTTGCTCACCTGCTCTAGCGGCTTCAATCGCTGCATTCAATGCCAGTAAATTTGTTTGTTCAGCAATCCCCCTGATGACATCTAAAACCGTACCAATTTGATCGCTATCATCACCTAATTGTGCAACCACTGTTGATGCATTATCCAATTCAGACGAAAGCTTACTCAATGAAGACATTGCTTCTGACACCAAACCTCGCCCATCATCAATATCTTTATCCGTTGTCACAGATGTTGTTTCTGCCTGAGCTGCTGAATCAGCAATTTCACTAATTGTTTCAGACATGTTAGTAACTGTATCTTTCAAATTACTATTTTCAGACAATTGTAATTGAGTATTTTGATGAGTTTCATTGGCAACACCTGAAACATCAGTAATTACTGAATTTAACCGAGTTGCAATATCCAATGTTTCTGTAGCACTTTGTTGAGTTTTATTGGTAAATTCATTCAAACTACGAACAATTAATGTAATTTCATCATTACCACCAGAATCTTTCAACTTTTCCCCGATATCACTCGAACCTGTCGCAATATTGTTTAAAACAATGTGTATTTGTGACAATGGTTTATGTATTAGATTTGCATACAAAAAAGATAAGACTGTCAGCACGATCACTCCCATCAATGTTACAATAATTCCAGGCAGATAAGGATTGCTCTCACCACCTATCATCCACACGGAAATAACACCAATCATGATAATACTTAAAATAGGCCAAAAAATTTTGGTAAACAAACTATTGCTGAACATTGATCAACCTTTGCCTAATAGGCTATGAGATTACTGATGAATTACATAAATATTAGCAGATGTTAAAAAATATACTGCAATTTTAATAGGACTTTAGATTGAAAATATTAAAATTACGTTTTTGCAATCTCAACTCTCTAGTCGGCGAATGGATGATTGATTTTACTCACCCAGATTATATTGACAGTGGGATTTTTGCCATTGTTGGTTCAACGGGTGCGGGTAAAACAACTTTACTGGATGCTATTTGCCTGGCACTTTATGGACAAACACCACGACTGACAAAAATCACCAAAAATGAAAATGAATTAATGTCTCAACAGACAGGCAAATGTTTCGCTGAAGTTGAATTTACCACCAGCAAAGGTTCATTTCGATGTCACTGGAGTCAAAAGCGAGCCCGTAACAAAACTGATGGAAATTTACAGTCTCCAAAACATGAAATCAGCCACATTGAAACCCATCAAATCATTGAAAGCAAAAAATCAGAAGTATTGTCTCATGTTGAGAATCTCATCGGTATGGATTTTAAACGATTTTGTCGTTCTGTATTATTGGCTCAAGGTGATTTTTCAGTATTTTTACATTCTCACCCAGATGAACGCTCCCCCATTCTTGAACAAATTACTGGCACTGAAATATACAGTCGACTATCAATCAAAGTCCATCAACAAAGAAATGAATTAAATAGTCAGCTAGACATCACCAAAGCAGAACTCGATGGCTTACAATATTTAACATTTGAAGAAACCACAGAACGTCAACAGCAACTTGAACAAAAAACAATTGAAGACGCAAAACTCACAGAACAACAGCGTCAACTCGAAGACAAAATCCAAAATATTCTATTAATAGAATCACTACAAAAAGAAATCGTAATTTTAACCGAAGAATCAGAAAAATTACAGCAGGAAATCACTGCATCAAAACCTCAAATAATACAATTAGTAGCGGCGAAAGTGGCGTCAACACTTGATGCAGATTATGAAAAACTCACCATATTTCGTCAACAACAAAATCAAATACAGCAACAATTACAACAAGATAATGAACGATGTCCACCATTAGAAAACCACATCACAAAAACTCAAGCAGATTTCATCAACGCACAACAACAACTCAAACTGACAGAACAACAAAATCTGGAAAAAAACAGTCTGTTTAAACAAGTCCGTGAACTTGATACGAAAATATCTGAAAAAAACAAACAACTTTCAAGTTCTCAGAATCAACTTCAAGTTAAAAGAAGTGAGCATGACAAGTCATTTAATGAACTCATTAAAAATAAGAATATTGAAGATGAAATAAATAAAGAATTGCTAAAAATCACTGATTTTCTTGAAAAAAACAAACAAGACAATTATCTAACTCATGACTTAAACGACATAACACGTCAAACCAACACCTTAAATGAATTAAAACAATCCATTAAGAATCAAAACAATACACTAGAAAAGCTAACTAAAAGCCAACAAATAATTGAAAACGAACTCAATCAACAGCTCAAGAAATCAGAGGACAACGAATTACATTTATCGCAGATAACACAAACCATTTTATCTGACCAACAACAACTTGACCAAATATTGGAAAACCAAAATATCAACAAATGGCGCAAACAAAATACTGAACTTCAAGAGCAATTGATATTATGGCAACGATGTCAGGACAAACAAAAACAGCACCAAGTCATTGAACAGCAACTGCAGCTGTGGCAAAAAAAGTCCAGCCAACTGAAGCAAGACCAGCAACAAACTCTAAATCAATTAGAACAAATCAATCAGCAATACCAGCTCGCTGAGTCTTTATTGGAACAACTCGAAATCAAACAACAACTGACCTTGAGAATTCAAAGTTTAGAAGAACAACGCCTACAACTTAAACCAGAACAACATTGCCCGCTATGTGGCTCACTGGATCATCCATTCATTACAACACCCCCCACTGATTCTACCGTTCAAGAAGAATTAAAACTCAGTAAAAAAAATCTAAAATCACTGAATAATAAAAGACAGTCAATTGAATTATTGTTAAATTCAATTCTAACCAAATTAGACCAAATGGATACTGAGCATTTAAAACTAACCGATGAATTACAAATATTGACTCATGAATTAGAGGATTTATTTCAACAATTAGAGCAGCAACAACCGACATTAAAGACCATAGAACAAAAGATTTTAGAGTTACAACAACAAATCAAACATTTTCAACAAATAGTAGATCAGGCAGATAATTTTGAAGGCCAGATAAAATCAACCAAAGATAAACTTGCAAAAGAACAAAAAAAATCATTTCAACAGCAACAACTAATGCAACAAAAACATTATGAAGTTGACCACATAATTCGTGAAATTGAATCTTTACGTCAAACACACAAACACACTGAAAAATCACTGACCGAACAATTGATAAATGTTACATCACTAGTTTTACCGTATGGATTCACTGATTTATCTGATCATTTAATACCGACTGTATTATCCTCTTTGGAAGACAGGCATGATTCATTTCAGTCACAAAAAAAACAACATGAATTACAATCCATTCAACAAGTAGCCACACAACATCAGAATCAACTATTACAACACCAGATAGCGATGATGGATCAGGAAATTAAACAAATTTCATCATTCAATCATCAACAACAAAGCCAAATTGATACCTTACAACAACAAAGAGAAGAATTATTTGATCATAAGAATATTGATGAAGAAGAACATAAATGGCAAGAAAAACATCAACAGCAACAACAAACATTTCAACAAAGCAAAGAAAACTTGAATCATCTAAAACTTCAATTATCCACTCTGCAACAAAAAATCAAAGAACAAACTGAATTAATCGAATCCATCAAGCAACAATGCCAAAAACAGGGAGATCGCTTTAGAATTTTGTTAGACAAAGGTGATTTTAGTAATGAAAACACCTATTTAGAAGCTCGATTACCCATCGAAAAACAACAAGCCATCGAAAATACACAAGAACAACTCAAACACCAGGAAATTGAATTACACAGTCAAATTGATGGTAAAACTAAGCAATTTAATGAAGTAAAGTTAGAGCAATCAACCGATGATTCTTTGGAAGAATTAAAACAAAACAAGCATCTAAAATCTGCCCAACTCAAAGAACTACAACAGGCGGTTGGTGCAATTCAACATGAACTCAAGCAACAACAAGAACAACAGCAAAAATTGCAAAAGATACAACAAAATATTTCTCAACAGGAAAACACGCTCAATCGCTGGAAAGAATTACATCATCTGATTGGTTCAAATGATGGTAAAAAATTTCGTAATTTTGCACAAAGCATGACATTTGAAATCATGATCGCTCACGCCAATCAACAATTGGCTAAATTAAATGATCGTTATGCGCTGGTGAGGAATCAAGAATCACCATTAGAACTTGAAATCATTGATAATTTTCATGCAGGGAAAAGACGTTCAACAAAAAATTTATCGGGAGGAGAAAGCTTTATTATTAGCTTGGCGCTTGCATTGGGACTCTCACAAATGTCCAGCCAGAACATTCAAGTTGATTCTTTATTTTTAGATGAAGGTTTTGGTACATTGGACGAAGAAACGCTGGATATTGCATTAAACACCCTAGCCAGTCTTCATCATGAAGGCAAGACAATCGGCATTATCTCACATGTTGCGTTACTTAAAGAAAGAATTGGAGTACAAATTCATGTCCAATCGGGACTGGGAGGAGTCAGCAAACTATCTGGCCCAGGTTGTTTGTCAAAAAACGCAACACCCTAAATTATTTCTTACCATGCAACATCACAATTAACTGCGCTTCACTTTCTGTTAAATCACAGTTTTTCATTAAATCCTGGACTGTTGCGCCATTATGAACCATACGGATGGGCTGAGTATAAGATTTCTCACTCTGATCGCTCATTTCATACCTATCCTGGCGTTCATTCACTTGACGCAAACGTTGTTCGATGGTTGTTAAACGATCATTCAAACCAACAACACCCGAACAAATCACATTGGCATCAGCGGCTACATAGTTTAAATGTTGCTTTTGGTGTTGATAGTTAGATTCAATTTGATTCAATTTTTTGTACAAAATAAAAATAACAAAAAATAAAATCAAAATAATAGCTGACATTAAATAGATCATATTATTTTCAAAATAATGCCATCAACATCGTTGATTTGAATCAACCTACATTCCAAATTCATTCCACTCGTCTTCAGTCAATAATTTATTTAAATCAACTAAAATCAATAATTGACCTTTCATTGAAGCAACGCCCTGGATATATTTTGATGTCTCATCATTACTGACATTAGGTGTTGACTCAATTTCTGACCCTCTCAGTTCAACAACTTCAGCCACACTATCCACTAAAATACCAATAACTTGTTTATCGGCCTCAATAATAACAATTCGAGTTTCATCATCAGGCTCTTTGGTCATTAATGCAAATCGACTTCGAGTATCGATGACAGTCACCACATTACCTCGAAGATTAATAATCCCTAGTACAAAACTGGGTGCTCCAGGAACAGGTGCAATCTCAGTCACTCGTAAAACTTCCTGAACCTGCATAACATTGATGCCGTAAGTCTCTTCATTTAAACGAAAGGTAACCCATTGTATGACTGGATCACTGGATCTATCGTCCCCCATAAAATTCCCCTCTAATCTCTAAATAGTGTGCTTTATTATGTGATAGCAAAGTTGTACCAATATACTCTCGGACAATCTCCTAGGAGGCTGTCCGAAAACTCCTCTTTCCGCCAACTCTGCGTTCACCCCTCAAGGGGGTACCGAGGAAAAATGGTCTCAAA
>JABHHM010000243.1 GCA_018671575.1 Methylococcales bacterium
CCTGAAAACAGTCAATATTCATCCATTAAAGACATTTGGTGTAAAGTGTTAAGAATTACCGTGCTTGAATGGAGTAAGGATAACATTCCTGCTCACGCCAGAGTCGTCTGGCAAATTCTTGATTTACCAGAACGTCAATATGAAAAATTGAATGATATTATTCAACATGCAGATAACTTACAGACATTTTCTTAGAAACCATATGGGACAAATATGCATCTAAGAGGCTGTCCGAAAACGCATTTTTCATCCAGAACTGTATTAAAATCTGACTCCTAAGTTTAATCAGGCAAATAACCACAGCCTTTTAGTTTTTGCTCTTCATCTGGGTCTAATTCTTCTCGCATTACTTGTTCTTTTTTTACACAAACTATGCATAAAATATCGTCAGTAAACCAACTGACTTTTCGTACCGTCAACTGATTCCCACAACGATCACAATTTTGCTTAGTGTAATAACAGTTTTCCGTCGAAGAATTAATCATCGATCACCAAAACATCCACAGACATAAATATTGAATCAAGCCCAACACCACAACAAAACTCATAATTTTTGCAATGCCGACAGCCATTGTGCCCATCGATATAAATTTCACAGAATGTTCCGACAACTTAAAAGCGACAAACAAACCAGCCAACATCAAAGCAATATTTATTAACAATTTTATGACAAACATAGGTTACTCCAATTCAAATCTCATCTCATCACTTTCGGGTTCTTCTTTTTCTGTTGGTGCAACTTCCTGTTTATCCATGATAGACAGACCACCTTTTTCAACAGGAGCATCCTCCTCGCCATTCATTCCAGACACCAAAGCACCTTTTTCTGATAAATTAATACGCAATCTCAAATTATTTTCTGAATCCGCATTTTTTAAGGCTTCATCAATACTAATTTGTCCTGTTTTATATAATTTAAATAAGGCCGAATCAAAAGTCTGCATACCTAAAGTTTCTGATTTTTCCATAATTTCTTTAAGCATTTCAACTTCACCTCGCTTAATTAAATCACTCACGGTTGAAGTTCCAATCATAATTTCAAAGGCTGCCACTCGTTTTTTATCAATGGTTGGAACCAGTCGTTGCGACACAAAGGCTCTGAGGTTTAATGATAAATCTGTTAATAACTGGTCTCGGCGCTCTTCTGGAAAAAAATTGATGATTCGGTCCAATGCTTGGTTGGCACTGTTGGCATGAAGGGTGGAAATAGCCAAATGCCCTGTTTCTGCAAATGCCAAAGCATACTCCATGGTTTCTCGGTCACGAATTTCACCAATTAAGATTAAATCAGGTGCTTGCCTGAGGGTATTTTTCAATGCATCTTCATAACAATCAGTATCCACACCAATTTCACGTTGGTTGATGATGGATTTTTTATGATTATGCACGAATTCAATGGGGTCCTCGATGGTGATGATATGACCTGCTGAATGCTGATTACGAAAATCAATCAATGCGGCTAAAGAGGTCGATTTACCTGAACCTGTGGCACCAACGAATAGAATCAAACCACGTTTAGACATCATCATTTTAGGTAAAATCGGTGGCAAACCCAAATCTTTAATTTGAGGAATTTCTGTTTTAATATTCCTCACAACCATTGACACCTGATTACGTTGCTTAAAAATATTGACTCGAAATCGTCCAATACCTTGTTCAGATAAGGCCAAATTCATTTCTGGTTTGCGTTCAAAATCATGAATTTGCTCTTCAGTCATGATTGAATAGGCAATCTCTTTGACTTGATTTACATCCAAAGTTTCAGTATCAAGTGGCTTTAATTTGCCATGAAATTTTGCACTCGGCGGAGCACCCGTAGTCAAATATAAATCAGACCCATCTTTTTCCACCATTATTTTTAAATATTTTCTAAATTCTACAATGAAATATTTTGTAAATGCCACGATTGAAACCTATTGATAAATGATGCCACTTGATGGCAAAAGTATTTATTCTACCTTTGAAATTTTAGTCTATTATCAAAGATGTTTTTCTTTTATTGCTTTAATCAAAAATTATAACTAAAAAATATGACCCTAAATCCCATAAAAATCACTGATCTTTTTGAAAAAAGTAAAACCTCCTCGCTTGACTATCTAACAGATATTTTAAGTAAAAAAGTATAATCGATACCCATTTAGCCAAGCAGGAAATTGAAATCAGGCTGTTAGAATATCTTCATGTTAATAATGCCAAACCCAAGTTTCTTGTTTTGATAATAATTTAAATATTTTGTGGAGTAATAGAAGTAGATTCATCACTGTACCGTGCTCTTCACTCAAAAACCTGCTGGACAACTTAAATGTCTCTGATGAAAAATCATCAGAAACCGCCATGGAGAGCGAAGCGAAGGCAAGTAGTCCCCAATAGGCTTAGGGCGCTCGAAGTGCGAACGATAGAGAGTGCGTAGACTGTATGCAAAGCGCATCCCGAAAAGCCGTTAAGTCATTTGGGAAAATTGTAACGTAGAAGCTGCCTAACGAGGCAGTTCGAAGTTGCAATTGACCAGGGCGAATTGGGGCATATTAGGCCGTCGCGTTTGCGAGTCGATTTTGGGGACTTGGATGTCCCAAAATCTATAACGAGGTAACGACACACTTAAATAGTTTTGTCATTATTTAATAATTCAAGAACTAATTTTTAAGTTGCTCTTTTTCTGCTCATTTTTATCCCTTCATTATTTGGCTACTATTTATATAGTAACCATTGGTTATAGGAATAAGAAATTTTTTATTTTTGTCTCGTTTTCTTGGGATATTATATTCAACAGGTTAAGATTTTTTTCATGGCTGACTAATTAATTTAGACTTTAAACTACACTGAAAATGACGAACCACAACCACAGGTTGTTGTTGCATTTGGGTTTTTCACAATAAATCGCTCACCTTCAAGCCCGCTTAGATAATCAACTTCCGCACCTTCTAAATATTGCACGCTCATTGGATCGACAATAAAGCTTACGTCATCTTTCAGCACTTGGATATCATCATCTTCTTCTTGTTCTTCAAAAGCAAAACCATACTGGAAACCAGAACATCCGCCCCCAGTAATATAAACCCTTAGATGTAAGTTCATATTACCTTCTTCTTTCATTAATGCTTTTACCTTTACTGCAGCATTGTCTGTAACAATCAGAGAAGGTGTTTCTTCTATAATTTCTGACATATTAATAATTCCTATAAAATTAACTATCGGCTACTTTTTCTATTTCTGTAGCTGTCTCACTGTTATTTTCTAATGCTAGAATTGGTGCTTCTTCTTTATGCACTAAATTGCCATTCACTTCTGCACCAATAGCCATTTCCAATAAATAATAGTAAACATCTCCTGTAATTCTAGCACGTTCAGCCAACTCTATTCTACCAGCGGCATAAACATCACCATTGACTGTACCATTGATTATAATATTGGGAACTCTAATTTCACCTTCAATTTCTCCCCAATCACTCAATGTCACACCACTCAATTCACCACCATCATCATCATTTGCAATAATGTTTCCTTTAATACAGCCATCAATATGCAATCCCCCCACAAACTTGATATCACCAACAATGGTTGTTGAACGCCCAATCATGGTACTAATTTTTGGCATTTTAAGCTTTTTAAGCTTTTTATTTATCATGTAAATTCCTTAGACAACTCGCAATAAATAAACCACCTACCTACTGGCTCTTTTGTTCATCGTCTTTGCCACAAAAATAGTTGTGTAGAATGACTACACGCCTATTTTTTGACAAAAAACACGAGCCAAATTTCTGCGCAATATGGGTGGTTTATTTATTGCGTGTTACTTTATACTTGAACTCGAAACTTCAAGCTAAAACTATTTAATTGGCCAGTCAAATTCTTTTTTAACCACTTTTTTGCCATATTTTGGCTTCAAAGTAACACTGACAATTTTCGAAACATAATTCTCTGGCAATTTAATTATTCCTTCAAACTTTTGAAAATATTTAAATTTATAAACATGTCCACCGGCATATTCCTTGGAAAAAGTAGACATCTTAAGTATGACGGGTTTACTGCCTTGCATACCGTCAATGGAAAGCAACACTTTTCCAATAGCCGTTTTAACTTTTTTCTGGGCTTGAGTTAACATTAATTTGTATTGAAAAGTTCTTTTTTCAGGCAAGGCAAATATTTTTAAACTGTGAATATGCAAACCTATTTCTGTTGTTTTTGGAGAAATAATACCTTGATAAAAAGCCAATTCTTTTTTTAAAATGGCAAAGTCTCTACGCACAGTTTCTGTCTGATTGATCATTTCATTAAGCGTTTCTTTATCTACCTTGCTGTCTTGCTGAGCAATGATGAGTTTTTTATTTAAGTCTTCGATCAAACTATCTTTAGATGTGGTCAACTGCCGTAATTTTTCAATTTCTTGTACCGTAACATTTTTATTCCAGCCTCCTTGTTTCAAACCTAAGGTATAAGAATATCCAGCACTGACACAAATAATCACAATGATTAAAAAAACAATCATCCAGAATTTTGTAGGCGAATACTGTACTATTTTTGGAGCACGATAATTAAATGACATTTGGAATTCTTAATTTTAATCAATAATTAGACTATTTACGGCATCAAAGGTACTTGCATCAAACCTAATGATTCATCAAACCCCATCATTAGATTCATATTGTGTACTGCTTGACCTGACGCCCCTTTGACCAAGTTATCAATAACGGACAAGATAACAATTGTATCAGAACGCTCTAACTGATGAATGGATATTCTACAAAAATTAGAACCTTTCACGCTCTTAACCGATGGATGACTCGACGCGGGTAAAACATCAACAAACACTTCATTCTGATAATATTCTGCATACAATTGAGATAAATCTTTTTCTATTCCTGGCTTTAAGCGACAATATAACGTCGCATGAATACCTCGTACCATTGGAACCAGATGCGGAATAAAGGTTAAATTGACAGGCTCAATTGATACTGACTCCAATGTTTGCTTAATTTCAGGTAAATGCCTATGTCCCGAAGCACCGTAAGCCTTAAAGTCTTCACTCACTTCGGCACATAATGATGTAACACTTGGGTTTCTTCCTGCGCCACTGACACCAGATTTAGCATCTGCAATGAGGAAATCCAAATCAATGCATTGGTTTTTTATCAATGGCAACCAACCTAACTGAATGGCTGTTGGATAACAACCGGGATTGGCAACCAGTTTCGCCGATTTAATTTTCTCTCGATTCAGCTCAGGTAAACCATAAACAGCTTCTGATAATAATTCAGGACAGACATGATCTATTCCATACCATGATTTATACTCAAGAGGGTCTATAATTCTGAAATCAGCCGCCAAATCAATGACTTTAACACCATTGTCTAATAGTTCAGGCACCATTTTCATTGCAATACCATTGGGTGTTGCAAAAAACACCAAGTCACAAGATGCCAACTCTTTCACATTTGGCTCTGAAAATACAATATCAGTATAGTGTCGTAAATTAGGATAAACATCGGCAACAGGTTTACCTAATTCTGTCCTTGAAGTGATAATTTTCAATGAAACTTCAGGATGAACCACTAAAATTCTCAGTAGTTCAACGCCTGTATAACCTGTTCCGCCAACAATTCCTACATTAATCATCTTTTTCCCCTAATATTGAAGTGTTGGCATCGATCTAAATACAATTCCTTCATTCACCGTCTTATAACCTGAATATCGTTGAGATATTTTTTTGAGGTAATTCACTGGCTCTCTGCCACGACAAAAACCAAATCTCGCCTTGGTATAATATTTTTTATAGGACAACAATCTCATTGCCCGCTCAACATTATTAAACCAGCGTTTATCATTCCAGCCTTTTTCTCGCGCCAACTTTCGAGCATCGCGTACATGACCTAGTCCTGCATTATAACTTGCCAGTGCAAACCATATTCTATCAGTGACGGGTAATTCTGCAGGAAATCGCTCTCTCAACCAAGACAAATATTTAACACCCGCATGAATATTATCATCAGGCTTAACAATGTGGTCAAACCCCATTTGTTTGGCTGTTTTTTTCAACACTTGCATCAAACCATTGGCACCCGACCATGATTTTGCATTCGGATTAAACTGACTTTCCTGAAACATTTGAGAAATAATCAAACGCCAGTCAAAACCATATTCTTTGGCATATTTTTGCACGATTTCATCATAAGGTGATAACTCACCTGTTTTTTCTGGTCGGTATTGTACATGCCGTTTAATTTGTTTTTCACTGGTAAAATATTTTTTATACAAAACATTGTAAAAAAGACCTTTATATTCTTTTTTGATGAATTGATTGAGCGCTTTCAATAATTGCTGATCTTCTTGCCTGACTGCCCAACCATGATCTACTTGATCATTTAATACCAATACTTTTTTAACATCATCTCTCCAGGTTATTTCAATATCGGCAATATGGCTATCTGCAATGGTCAAATCATATTGTCCATTAGCAACTTTACTGATGGTTTTTTCTGTTTCTTCTTCGCTCAATGTTTGCTTTAACTGAAATTTGGCACCTTTTTCCTGTAATGATTTTAATGTTTTCCAATAAGAACTACTTTGACGAACAAAAATAGTACGTCCTGATAAATCATCCATTGTTTTAATTGAGTCATCTGATTTCTTGGTAACGACAACTTCATTCACTCGGTTATAAAAACGAGTAAATTTAATGCCTCGTTCCTCACGTTCTTTTGAAATGGTCATGGATGCAGCAATCATATCGCCTTTGCCTTCAAGCAACCAGGTCATTAAATCAACATGAGTCGGTGGCACTATAATTTTTAACTGTAACTTATGTTTTCTAGCAAACTTTTTAGCCATTTCATACTCAAAGCCCATCAATTCACCTCGCCAAATAAAATAACTGGCGGCACTATTTCGTGTTAAAACTCTTAATACTTTTCTTTTTTTAATCTTATCTAAATCACCTTTGATATTTTCTGCCACATTTTCATTCAATTTAACTCTATTTAAATAATGATCCAATTCCTTTTTGAGCTGTTTGGCTTGTTTTCTAATGCCCCAGGCAATTGAGCGATCCTCGGTTAAATCAAAAGCAACTTTAACCTGTTGCTGATAGGTCATTATTGCAGAGATTAAATTACTATCCACCACTGTAGCATCATATTTACCTTCAATAACCTCTTGCACAATCTGTTCTGTTTCAATGTTGTCAGCAACTTTAATAATTTTCAAACTGGGTATTTTTTTCTTAATAGACTGAAGAGTTGACCAGTATGAAGTCGATTGACGAACTGCAATTTTTTTATTTTTTAAGTCTTTTAGTTGCTTAATTTCATCATTTTTATGACCGACAACCAATTGCTCTCGAACATGCCTAATAGGCACCGTAAAACCCATATTTAATTTTCGATCTTTGGTAATTGTCAGGTTGGCCGCAATCAGACTGCCTTGCCCTTTCTGTAACATATCAAGCAATGATTGCATATTTTCAACATACAGCCAGTTAACCTCTACGCCTTGTTCTTGTGCAAAATTTTCAATCAATTGATATTCATAATTGAGCGGAAAACCTTTTCTTGGAAGATGCCCTGTTGACTTAAACAATGGCACTAAAACAGACATAACACCCAACTGTTTGATTTTATCCCATTCTGTCAATATTTTATCATCCGCATTACACATAATGCTGATGGATAATAAAAAAACCATGCCTATGATTTTCATTATTTACACACTCACTTGATGTTGTTTTAGGATATTTCTCAAAAAACTTTTTTCATATTCAAAATCAAATACAGATTTTTTCATTATTTCAAAGATCATTTTAATTTGTTCATCATCTATATTATGACTAACCACCATTAAAATCTGGTAACGAATTTTTTCTGGAATTCGCGGCAAAGTTTCAATAATTCGAGTAGTTAATTCATTGTCTCCAGATTTCAAATAATCAATAATAGCCTCTAAACCATGAGGGTCTTTCATTTTCACCAATGCAATCGCCGCATTGATTTCAACATTAATGTCCGTATCCTTTATCTTTTCCAACAATATTGGAATAAACTTTTTGGCTTTTATTTCGCCTGCCGCATAAAGACCAGAGCAAATCATGTCGCTTGAAGAACTGATTAGCATTTCAGATAAATCTGCTAAAGCAGGCTTTTTAAATTCTCTAAAATAAAAAAGCGCAACAATGGCATTGGCACGAAGTCTATTATTTGGGTCTTTCAAATAGACTTTTAAGATTTTCTTTAACTTTTTATCTTTTAATTGTCCTAATGCTTCAACCGTATTGGCACGAATTCTAGGATCATCATCATCTAAAAACTCCATCAAATAAGGTGCGATAGACTTACCAATTAACTTGGTTAAAACAAAGATTAAATGTACTCTAACATTGAAAGTTGAAAATTGCCCCTGTTTTAAAAATTGTAACAAGGCAAAAGTAACCCGATGATCAGAAAACCCACTCAAAGACTCCAACGTGGCTAACTGCATTTTCTCCTGTTTATGATCAAATTCACTCACCAATGTGTTGATCACTGCATCCGTTTGGTAACGACTTAAAGAAATCACCACATTCTTACGTAAATTAACTTTATCACAAGAAATCAAATAATCACGTAAAACTTTGTCGGCACCTTTCATTGCACCCAATGAGGCAATTCCCTGTACCGCATTAATCACCGTCGACTCTTCTTTTGACCCTAAATTATTTTTTAGATAATTAAATAAATAATGCTTTAAACCCAATAAAGATAAAACCCAAGGAATGGTCATGAGCAAACCAACCAAAGCAATCATACTGACATCTAAACTATCTTGGTAAAACATCAAAAAAACGGATGCCATTGAAAAGCCGATAGGAAAGACAATACCGTTAAAGTTACTCCTGACTCGTGACTGAATATTTTTGGGTAAAAAAGAACACAGTAAGGTCGATGACGCATTATAAAAAGTAAATCGTGTGACTTTATTTGAACCTCTAAGCAACACACCATTCATTAAGGATGGCATAATAAAACACAATAAAAAACTCAATGAATGAACAAATGCGTGCAAATAAAAGCCTGGTAACATTCCCCATTTTTTTAGTGTTTTAGATAAAACAAAGATATTAATCAAAGTGATGATGACGTAAAACAGACTATTGGCGGTCCCTAGAAAAGCCGTCAAACTGGCCTCGTCCGAAAAATTGGACTGTGCTATTTCAGCAAATAAGTACCCCACCAGTAACTCACAAAATCCAGCACAAAAACCAATGACAATAAAAACAATAAAGACAGGCATAAAAATGAGTGATCGACGATTGGTAATTTCCTCTGGTTTCACGAGACCATCTTCCACATCATCTACATGACCTAGTTCCCAATCGATGATTTTCTGTTTAATCATAATCAAGATGATTTGTGCCGATAAAACCAATACCCAAATCACCAATAAACCAATAGTTGACACCCAGAAAGACATTAATAACAGTAAACCACCCAAGACTGTTCCAATACTGTAACCTGATGTAATCATGGGAACTTTGATTTTTGCTTCCAATGGCAAAAAACTTTGGTCAATCAGTGAATGAATAAAAATTGATAAAAAAGCAC
>JABHHM010000375.1 GCA_018671575.1 Methylococcales bacterium
CTCCACATCAAACTTTTAAGGTAACACGCAATAAATAAACTACCCATATTGCGCAGAAATTTTGTTTGTCTTTTTTGTTACAAAAATAGGCGTGTAGTCGCTCTACATAACTATTTTTGTAACAAAAAAGACGAACAAAAGAGCCAGTAAGATGGGTAGTTTATTTATTGCGAGTTGCCTAAGCTACATTTTAAAATCATGCCCTAAATAGACATCTCTAACTTCTTTATTTTTTAAAATTTCTTCAGTGGTACCATGAGCAATGACATCACCTGCACTGATAATATAAGCCTTTTCACAGATACCCAATGTCTCTCGTACATTATGATCTGTAATCAACACACCGATACCTCTCTCACTTAAATGAGAAATAATCTGTTGAATATCAATGACCGATTTCGGGTCAACTCCAGCAAAAGGCTCATCCAATAAAATAAACTGAGGATTTGCGGCCAATGCACGAGCTATTTCAAGACGCCTGCGTTCACCACCAGACAAGCTAATGGCAAAACTATCCTGTAAATGACCAATCTTTAATTCTCCCAGCAAACTTTCCATGACATCGGTTTGCTGAGATTTATTTAAATCTTTTCTGGTTTGTAAAATACCCAGCACATTATCTTTAACTGATAATTTTCTAAAAATTGAAGCCTCCTGAGGCAAATAACCCACACCAAGACGTGCTCGAATATGAATCGGATAATCCGTGACATTTTGATCATCAATAAAAATCTCACCTTGATCGGCTTGTATTAAACCCACTATCATGTAAAAACTGGTTGTTTTTCCTGCACCATTAGGCCCTAATAAACCAACCACCTCACCACTTTCTATTTGTAAACTAACATCATTCACCACACGTCGATCTTTGAATGATTTGGCTAAATTTTGTGCGCTTAATAAACTCATTTTATTTTTCTTTTAACACGGGCTGTAATATCACTTGAACTCTTGATTTATTTGAAGACTTTTCTCCTGCAACCAGTTTCGAATGATGACTATCAAATTCAATTTTTTGACTTTTAAAAATATTCTTCCCTTGTTTAACCAGAGCATTATTGGTTAAAAACAATTTCTCTTTAGCGACCATATAGTCCATATTATTCGACTCACCATAAATAAAGTCTTTACTTCCGTCGGGCAATTGCTTAAATTTTGAAGGACTGCCCGTCGCTTTTACTCGAAAAATTTGCCGTTTCTGGTTAGAATAAATAATGACTTGATCAGCGCTTAATTCAATGGTTCCTTGTTTAAACACTACATTACCCTGATAATGACTTTCACCTTTTTTTTCATCAATCGAAACACTGTCTGCTTCAATTTTCATCGGTTGAGTTTTGTCATTTGATCTAGCAAAAACAGCAGTAGTAACGATGCAAAGACAGAGCATAAACTTAATTAACAATATTTTTTTCATAATTATTTACTTGCTTTCGATTGTGGAAAAACCACCCCTCTAACTTCTGACAATAAATCTATTTTATAGGGACGTTTAATAATTGCTTTCATACCAATTGATGAGAGATGACTTGATTGTTTACTAAATGTCACCAACTGATCTGTTTCAATGAGACTTTTTTGTGGATTAACTTTCAAAAATGGAGTCTCCATAACAATACTGTCAACATCAGAGTCAGCCAATTGCTTAATGAGCACATCATCCTTCAGCAATAAAACATCGCTACCTTTTGTAAAAAAACCCTGCTTCGCACTGACATTCCAAACCTTGTCATTTTCATTGAAAAATTTCAGCTTGGGATAATCTAAGACGGATGTTTGATCATCCAGATAGTGAGTTAATTTTGCTGCTTTTAAAATTCGTTGTGTTTTTCCCAATTTATCCAAATCAGTAATTTTAAAATTAACCATGGAATAATCTGGATAATGCCCAGGCTTAACTTGTTTTTTCTTTTCAACAATCTGCTGTTCTCCCGTATTGAGTTGCATTAGCCAAATCATGGCAATCAGCAACACAACGAGAAACATTTGTAGTTTATTGAGTTTCAGTTGAAACATAGGGTATTCTATAATTTAATCAAGATAACTTATTAATTCTTTCTCAAGATTACCTTGAGCATCCATAATGAGTTCACATATTTCTCTTGCGGCACCACGACCACCATCTTTCGATACCGTGATATCAGCATGTTTAATGACAAACGGATGAGCACTGTTAACTGCCACGGACAAACCAACATATTTCATCACAGGCAAATCAACCACATCATCTCCAACATAAGCAATTTCTTCATCGGTTAAATTGACCTTTTCTTTTAGGTCTTTGTAACCTAGACGTTTATCATGTTGACCTTCATACAAATGGGTAATACCCAAACTTTTCATGCGAGTTTTAACAACATTGGATGTTCTACCCGTAATAATGGCAATTTCTACACCACTATTCTGTAGCATTTTCATGCCATGACCATCCAATGAATTAAAAGCTTTGTATTCCTGACCATCATCACCAATAAATAATTCACCACTGGTTAGAACACCATCCACATCAAAAATAATCATTTTTATTTTTGATGCTTTTTCCATTATTTTTTTTATTATCATTGATAAATCCCTAATTAAATTTATTCGTAACTATTCAGAGGGTATCAAAATTCTCTGAAAAAATACGTAAAATCTCTGTAACTGTTCAGGTTGCCCCTATTTTTCTCCAGTTCAAGGCAAAAAATATGAGTTTACAGGTGTAAATGAATATTTTTTAACGAAGA
>JABHHM010000120.1 GCA_018671575.1 Methylococcales bacterium
ATTTTTGTTCGTCTTCTTTGCCATAAAAATAGGCGTGTAGTCATTCTACTCAACTGTTTTTGTGGTAAAGGAGACGGACAAAAAGGCCAGTAAGATGGGTAGTTTATTTATTGCGAGTTACCTTATCTCAAGGAAATAATTAGGGGATGCGCAATTTGGACATTTATTTATTTCACTCCCCCCTTAGGCACCCGTCAGTAGGTGACCATCATTATTTAAACAATGACAAGGGATAATATTAAAACGTCCCACCATTCCAGCCCCACAAATGACGTTCTCCATTTTTGAATTCAATATACACACGATTATTATCAATTTGAAAATGCTTATTCATCATATCGCACAAAGCTTTAGATAAATCAGCGGTTTTGTCCTCTGGTAAACCCAGGCTCTTTAATTCTAAATAAGCCAAAGGTTCATTATTCCCCGCAAATAACATATGCGGATTACATTGAGCCATGACCATGACATAAGACTCAGGTTTCGACAAAATATTTGCAACAACGACAGATGCTTCTGCCAAAAAATCATTACATTGCTCCTGACTACCTAAATCAACATTGGTTTGTATATTTAATAATGGCATTACTGACAATTCTCCTTCATCTGCTGACGAGCAACTTTAATTTTTTCTGCTCTAGTTTTTGTGGACAACTCATTTTTCTTACCACTGTCATCCAAATAATATCGGTTCATGGGATCATTAAATCCTTTTAAATTACTTCGTGCATCTTCACAATTTTGTTTTTTAATGGCCTTATTTTTTAGGGCCGTTGCCGACTTATTGCGTGACTCTTTATTTTTATTATATCGACTTTCAAATGCCTGATTTTTTTTGCGAACGTTATCCAATGCCTTCTTTGAATTGACATGAGATTTACGATATTTAATGGCTTTAGATTTTTGTTGGTTTGGTGGTGGAGAACTACTGTAGTGCGTTTTACCATTACCATCAACCCATTTATACATGGCCGCATAGGATGATAAACTCATACAAAATAATGTTACCACTAAAAAACAGCTTTTGATCGAAAGTTTTGCCATCGGCTTCCCCCTTAAATTAACAACCCTCAAATTAACAATGCTTTTATATCTTATACGTTATTGTTTATTAACAATAAATGGATAGATAACTTATTTTTATAACAATAGCTCAATATTGGGTAGAGATTGTAAAATAATATGATATCATCCTAAAATCTTAAAAAGTATACACATCCTAGAAAAATCAGATGAATCTGCCAGGGGCGGGAATTATATGGAATTAAATGGATCCGAAATAGTTATCAAATGTCTACAGGAAGAAGGTGTCAAACATATCTTTGGCTATCCAGGCGGTGCCGTATTACACCTTTATGACGCTATATTTCAGCAAAACAATATTCAACATATTTTAGTCCGACACGAACAAGCCGCCACTCACGCAGCAGATGGATACACCCGCTCAACAGGAAAAACAGGCGTTGCTCTGGTAACATCAGGACCAGGTGCAACCAATGCCGTCACAGGCATTGCAACAGCCTACATGGATTCAATTCCAATGGTTGTCATTACAGGACAAGTAATCACTGAATGGGTTGGTACGGATGCATTTCAGGAAGTTGACACCGTTGGCATTACACGCCCATGTTCTAAACACAACTTTTTAGTCACTGACATTAACGACATTGCAAAAACCATAAAAAAAGCTTTTTATATTGCTTCAACGGGTAGACCAGGTCCTGTCGTTATAGATATTCCAAAGAATATCACTGACCCAAATATTAAAATCCCATTTGAATATCCTAAAACCATTTCAATGCGATCATACAATCCAACCATGCATGGACATAGGCGCCAAGTTAAAAAAGCAGTTGAATTATTATTGACCGCAAAACGCCCAATGATTTATAGCGGTGGTGGTGTTATTTTAGGCAACGCTGAAAATCAATTAATTCAGCTGGTGCAATCATTAGGTTTTCCAATCACCAGTACATTAATGGGACTAGGCGCTTATCCTTCTACAGACAAACAATTCGTCGGCATGTTAGGTATGCACGGTACCTACGAAGCCAATATGGGAATGCATGACTGTGATGTTTTACTCGCCATTGGTGCACGATTTGACGACAGAGTTACTGGTGACGTTAAAACTTTTTGCCCTAATGCAAAAATAATCCATATTGATATTGACCCTTCATCTATATCTAAAAATATTCGGGTAGACATCCCGATTGTTGGCTCAGTTGATTCTGTACTTAAAGATATGATCGACATCATTAATTCAAAACAAACAAAACCAGACGCAGAAGCACTGGAAAAATGGTGGCAAATAATCAACCAGTGGCGCTCCGTTAACTGTATGGAATATGACAAAAAAAGTGAACTCGTTAAACCACAGCTGGTCATAGAAACATTGCGCAAATTAACAACTGATGACCATTATGTCACGTCAGATGTAGGTCAACATCAAATGTTTGCTGCTCAATTTTATAAATTCAATAAATCAAGACGCTGGATAAACTCAGGAGGCTTAGGAACAATGGGATTCGGTCTACCTGCTGCCATGGGAGTTCAAATTGCCAACCCCAATGCAGAAGTCGCCTGCATTACTGGAGAAGCAAGTATCCAAATGTGCATACAAGAGCTGGCAACCTGCAAACAATATGATTTGCCCATTAAAATAATCAATTTGAATAATGGCTACATGGGCATGGTCAGACAATGGCAAGAATTTTTCTATGACAAAAGATATTCCAACTCATATGTAGAAGCTCTGCCTGACTTCAAAAAACTGGTCGAAAGTTATGGTCACATTGGTATGCGAATCGAAAAACCCAGCGACATTGAAGCAACCTTAAAAGAAGCACTTGCAATAAAAAATAGACTTGTTTTTATTGACTGCATTATCGATCCAACTGAAAATGTTTACCCAATGATACAAGCAGGCAAAGGACATCATGAAATGCATATGTCGCCGTTTATATCCAGTGATAGGGAGCTAGCATAAGTGAGAAGAATATTATCAATATTAGTCGAAAATGAAGCGGGTGCATTATCCAGAGTCTCAGGGTTATTTTCTGCAAGGGGCTATAATATAGAATCACTGACCGTAGCTCCTACAGAAGACAACTCTCTATCCAGAATGACCTTAGTGACTCACGGCAATGACAACATTATTGAGCAAATAATAAAACAGCTTTATAAATTAGTCGATACTGTTAAAGTGCTCGACCTAACCGATGGCTCTCACATTGAACGTGAAATGATGTTAATTAAAGTGAGATGTGGAACCTTACCTGAAAAAGATGAAATTAAAAGACTGTCAGATATTTTTAGAGGCAAGATTTTAGATGTAACTGAGACCAGTTACACCATTGAAATTACTGGAACCAGCGAAAAGTTAGATGCATTTATCAATGTCATTGATAACAGCAATATTCTGGAAGTTGTGAGATCAGGTGCATCAGGCATTTCCAGAGGAGCAAAAGGACTACGAGTCACCTAAGAGATGATTCAAAAACAACCTTTACAATGTGTGAATAAATTTTGTTCACAAATGAGATACGAAAACAAACGCATAGCCGAACTATGCAACTGTTTGAGCAATACAACCTGTGGGTAAAAGAACGAGAAAATATAAAGGTTAATTTTGAATCACCCTTAA
>JABHHM010000281.1 GCA_018671575.1 Methylococcales bacterium
AGGTGCTTGTTTTCGGACAGCCTCCTAGTAATAACTGACGTAATTCCCTTGCTTTGTCATTGCTTTGTTTTTCGTGTTCGACTAACCGATTGTCCAGTGTTTTAATTCGTTTTTCAAGATCATCAGTGTTTTCTTGAAGGTCTTTTATGCGAATTTTTTGTTCGCTATCCAAACGTTGATTCAAAGATTCGAATTCAGATTTGACAAATTTCTCTAAAGAGTCTGTCCGCATTGCAGAATCATCGCTTAATTTTTTCAATTCTTTTGTGAGTGTGTCCTGTAATTGAGAGAATTTATGTTCAAAATCTTTTATTTGGTTGCCAAATAAAATATCACGAATTTTATCAACATTGTTAATGTCGTCTGGTGTATGACTGGTTGCTGTTTTTTGTTTGTCATTCATAATTATTTCCTAAGTCCAAACAATGTTAGAAATTCACAAGCATTTTTCAGAGTGTGATGCTTCTTCGTAATTAAATCGCATATATAACATAGTGGCAAAGGAATTGCGTTTCGACAAGTAATTTTTATGTGGTAATTCACTCGCAATTTATATTTATTGTATTATTATCAATGATAATTCTAGAAGTGCCATTTTTTTTATGAAATTTTAGGTTAAAGGTAACTATTCAAATATGTCTCAAGGTTTAACAAATATTGGTGGTTGGTCTCCTACAGAGTCTCATCCAGCATTTAATGCAACAGAATTGGTCAGTGCAATACAAAGAGTTAGAGAGCCAATTCATATTGTCCAAAATGGTCAAGGTTTTTTAGGTCTGGGGTTGCAAGGCAATCTGTCTACGACAGTGGGTGACTATTCACTGCTTGCCAGTTTACCTGCACTTTATCCTGAATGGCTAGGTGATCGTGCATTTTTAGAAGCTCATGGAACTCGTTTTCCTTATGTGGCTGGAGAAATGGCGAGAGGTATTGCCAGCACCCAAATGGTGATCGCTATGG
Organism: Methylococcales bacterium; assembly: GCA_018671575.1. Lineage (GTDB taxonomy): Bacteria > Pseudomonadota > Gammaproteobacteria > JABHGC01 > JABHGC01 > JABHHM01. Next base: position 961 of record JABHHM010000281.1, read on the forward strand.
GAAAGGCCAATATGATGGCTTTTTATGGCACAGCTGGATTATCTTTGGATGTCATTGATGCAGGAATTACTGAAATTGAGAGTCATTTGGGAACAAATTGTACGTTTTGGGGAACCAACCTGATTCATGATATGAATGATCCTGAAATAGAAGGGGCCGTGGTCAATTTATTTTTGAAGCGTAATGTGACCAGAGTCTCTGCGTCAGCGTTCATGTCTTTGACTCCTCATGTCGTTCGTTATGCTTGTCATGGTTTACATCAGTCGGCTGATGGTCAGATTCAACGTAAAAATTATCTGTTTGCAAAAATTTCACGACCAGAAGTTGCCACTCATTTTATGTCACCTCCACCTAAAAATATGTTGGATGATTTGGTTAATAACGGGCAGTTAACTCGTCAAGAAGCTGATCTGGCTTTACAGATGCCTCTCAGTGATGATGTCACTGTTGAATCAGACTCAGGTGGACATACCGATAATCGACCTTTGTTAAGTTTATTTCCAACCATCAGAGAATTAAGAGATAAGCTAACCGCGCAATATAACTATTCACACAATATTCGTTTGGGGGCTGCGGGTGGTTTGGGTACTCCAGATGCTGTTGCTTCTGCCTTTGCTTTAGGTGCTTCTTATGTTTTAGTGGCATCAGTCAATCAGGCGGCTGTTGAATCTGGTTTGTCCGAAGATGGTCGCAATATGCTGATGAAAATAGAAATGGCAGATGTGGCAATGGCACCTTGTGCAGATATGTTTGAACTGGGCGTTAAAGTTCAGGTCATCAAACGTGGCAGCATGTTTGCCAATCGTGCATCACAGCTTTATGAGGTTTATAACTCTTGTAAAGGACTGGATGATATTCCTCCTGCCAAAAAAGCCATGCTTGAAAAGCAATTGTTTAAATCAACACTGGAAGCTACTTGGGAAAATACCCGAGCGTTTTTTATGCAACACAGCCCAAAAGAGGTTGAGCGTGCAGAAAAAGACCCGAAGCATCTAATGGCTTTGGTTTTTAGATGGTATCTTGGAAAATCCAGTCATTGGCCAATTTCTGGAGAATCAGAACGTCGTTTAGACTATCAAATATGGTGTGGTCCAGCGATGGGTGCATTTAATACTTGGGTGGCAGGGTCATTTCTGGAAGCACCTGAAAATAGAACGGTTGTTCAAATTGCAAAAAACTTGCTTGAAGGCGCAGCCATTGTAACACGGGCTCAACAATTAAGAAGTTATGGTTTACCTGTTCCAGCATCAGCATTTCATTTTACACCCAGAGTGCTGAATTAATTAAAACTATCTTTAGTAGCTATCAAATTTCTGAATAATGACTGTTTATGAGTCATTTAATGCAGTTGATACTAAATTAGCTAGTCATAATATACGTGTTTAATATAAAATAATGCCATTAAAAATTCATTAAATTATTCATTAAATTAAGTGTTACAGGTTTTTTAGATTCATCTTTGGATACGAATCTGTAGATAAAATAAGGCGATAGATATGTCAAAAAAAATAAAATCTTCAGCTCAACAACCGATTGCAGTCGTTGGAGTGAGTGCTCTTTATCCAGGGTCATCTGCCGTTGATGGATTCTGGAAAAATATCATCAATGCAGAAGATCAGATCAGAGAAGTGCCACCAACGCATTGGTTGATTGAAGATTATTATGATCCCGATCCAACAGCCCCTGACAAAACTTACTGTAAAACAGGGGCGTTTCTTGATCCCGTTCCATTTAACCCAATGGAATTTGGTATGCCGCCCAATGCCATGCCAAGTACGGATACTGCTCAACTGTTGGCATTGATTGTTGCTAAAAAAGTATTGGATGATGCATCAAACGGACAATTTAAAGATTTAAATAAAGATAATATCAGTGTTATTTTAGGTGTTGCATCAGGTACTGAATTATTAAGTAATCTGGTCAGTCGTTTACAACGTCCTGTTTGGGTTAAAGCGTTACGAGAAACAGGTTTGCCTGAAAGCCAGGTGCAAGAAGCTTGTAATCGAATTTCAGATTCTTATGTGCCTTGGCAGGAAAGTTCATTTCCTGGTTTATTAGGTAATGTGGTTGCTGGTCGTATTGCCAATCGTTTTGATTTAGGCGGCACTAACTGTGTAACAGATGCTGCTTGCGCGAGTTCTTTGTCAGCAATGTCTATGGGAATCAGTGAGTTGTATCTTGGTCAATCGGATATGGTTATCACTGGCGGTGCTGATGCCTTAAATGAAATTTTAATGTACATGTGTTTCAGTAAAACACCTGCTTTTTCACCCACAGGTGATTGCCGTCCTTTTTCAGATAAAGGAGATGGTACAATTATCGGTGAAGGTATCGGTATGATGGCATTACGTCGTCTGGAAGATGCAGAACGTGATGGTAATAAAATTTATGCAGTGATCAGTGGTTATGGAACATCTTCTGATGGTTCTGGAACCAGTGTTTATGCTCCAAAACCTGAAGGGCAAGCAAAAGCTCTAAGAAGAGCTTATAATGAAGCGGGTTATAGCCCATCAACTGTTGAATTGTTAGAAGCTCATGGCACGGGAACTAAAGCAGGTGATAAGGCTGAATTTAATGGTGTGAATTCGGTGTTTTCTGAGAGCAGTCCTGATACTAAGCAGTGGTGTGCCATCGGTTCAGTAAAGTCTCAAATTGGTCATACCAAAGCTTCTGCTGGAATTGCTGGAATGATCAAGGCAGTGCTATCATTAAATAATAAAATATTACCACCAACTCTCAAAGTTGATAAACCAAATCCAGCTTTAAATATTGAGGAAAGTGCATTTTATATTAATACCAAAACCCGCCCTTGGATACGTGCCAGCGATCATCCAAGACGAGCATCCGTTAGTTCGTTTGGTTTTGGTGGCAGTAATTTTCACATGGCTTTGGAAGAATACAAAGGCGACTCAAAGCTAGCGACACGATTCAGGGCATTATCCAGCGAAATGTTGTTAATGAGTGCCGATAACTCAGGTCATTTATTGAGTGATATTAAAAAACTTCAGGAAGAACTTAAAACAGAAAGTAATCTGATTACTCTGGCTCATCAAAGTCAGCAAGATTTTAATGAAAAACAAGCGGTCAGATTAGCGATTATTGCAACGAATGATGCAGATTTAGCTGATAAATTAGGCAAAGCATCCGATAAAATTACCAAAGATGGAAAAGCTTCATTCAGTGTGCCTTCAAAAATGCATTACAGTGTTGATAAAGCGACAGATGGTAAAGTAGCGTTTATCTTTCCAGGTCAAGGTAGTCAGTATGTTGATATGGGGGCTGAGCTGGCAATGGCATTTGGTTCTGCCAGATCAGTTTGGGATGACCAGGCCTCTAATACAGACGAAACACCATTACATCAAATTGTTTTTCCTCAACCTGTTTTTAGCAAAGAAGATGAAGCGGCTCAAACAGCGACTTTAACAGAAATGGCATGGGCTCAGCCCAGTATTGCGGCAGTGAGTTTGTCTCAAATGGCCGTGTTAAATCAGCTGGGTTTGAAACCTGATTGTGTCTGTGGTCATAGTTTTGGTGAAGTCACTGCTTTACACAGTGCAGGTGTATTTACTGAAAAAGATACCATTGAAGTGGCTCGAAAACGTGGTCAATTAATGACTCAAGCGGCGGCTGATACCAGTGGTGCGATGAGTGCTGTTTCCACTGACCGTGATACTTTAGAAAAGTTATTGACAGAATGGAATGTGGGTGTGGTGATTGCTAATCACAACAGTCCGTCACAAATTGTTATTTCAGGTGAAACCAGTGCCATTGAGGAAGCTGAAAAACGTCTGAAAGAACAAAAGATCAGAGCCAAGAGATTGCCTGTTGCTTCTGCTTTTCATTCGCATATTGTCAGTTCCAGTAGTAAACCATTTCATGAATTTTTAAATGGTTTGAAAACAAAATTACCAACCATTCCTGTTTATGCTAATACCACGGCTAAACCTTATGCGAAGAAAACAGCTACGATTAAAGAACAATTAGCCAATCAACTGGCTAATCAGGTGCGTTTTGTAGAACAGATTGATGCAATGTATGCCGAAGGTGTGCGCTATTTTGTTGAAGTGGGTCCTGGTAATGTACTGACTGGTTTGGTGAAAAAATGTTTAGAAGGTAGAGATCACACAGCGATCAATTTGGATCGTAAAGGTCAAAGCGATGTCACCATGTTATGGAATGGTTTGGCTCAATTGGCTGTGAATGGTTTTGAAATGAATTACGCTTCGTTATGGCAAGATTATCAACTTGAAGCCACTGCTCGTGAAAAAGTCAGTCCTCATGCCATGTATATTCAAGGTTCAAACTACAAAAAACCTTATCCACCGATTGAGGGCAGTGCGGCAATTCCTAAACCTAACCCAGAAAAACCAAAAGAAATACCTGTGGTCGCTAAACCAGCTGTGGCAGTAAGTACAGCAACACCTGTTAAAAAACAATCCGTTCAACAGCCTGTTGTTAGTACGCCACCAATGAATCAAACAACGTCACAGCCAGTTCAAGTTGCTAAGCCTGTGGTCAATAAACCCGTGATGCAACCCGTACAACAAGTCTCATCGACGCAAAATACTAATGTTGACGGTATGTCATCATTCATGGCATTTCAAAAGCATACTGCTGATGCACATAATGTCTTTCAAACCACCATGGCAGAAAGTCATCAAGCATTTTTAAATATGGCAGAAAGTGCATTGGCAGGTTTGTCTGGCGGTGTTCAACCAACAATGCCTGTACACCAACCCATGGCGGCAACTCAAGTCACTCAATCTCAGCCCGTTGTATCAACGCCTGCGGTAGCTCAACCTCCTGTTGTGACGGAAACGCCTGCTCCAACTGTTAAGGTTGAAGCAACTCCTGTGGTTGCTAAAGTTACTCCTGCTCCTGTCGTTGAAAAGCCTGTTGTCGCTCCTGTGGTGGCGACACCTGCTATTGATATGAGAGCAATTTTACTGGAAGTTGTGTCAGAAAAAACAGGCTACCCAGAAGAAATGCTGGATTTAGAAATGGAATTAGAATCAGGCTTAGGGATTGATTCAATAAAACGAGTTGAAATATTATCTGCTTTTCAAGAAAAAGCACCTGGTTTGCCAGAGGTAGAACCAACTGATTTGGCTAATTTGAATACGTTGGGTGAAATTGTTGATTTCATGCAAAGTAAAATGCCTGCGGGTTCAGCTTCAGCAACGGTTTCAATAGCCCCTGTTGCAACTGCTCCAGCCATTGATTTTAATAAGTTATTATTGGAAGTCGTGTCAGAAAAGACTGGCTATCCAGAAGAGATGTTAGATTTGGACATGGAATTAGAGTCAGGATTGGGTATTGATTCTATCAAGCGGGTTGAAATTTTATCGGCTTTTCAGGAAAGAGCCCCTGGAATGCCAGATATTGAACCTACCGATTTAGCGACTTTGAATACGTTGGGTGAGATTGTTAGCTTTATGGAGTCAAAAGCTCCTGCTACAAGTCAAGCACCTGTCGTTACAGCAAACGTAGCTCCCAGTGTTGATCTGCAAAAAATCTTATTAGACGTTGTTGCCGAAAAAACAGGTTATCCAACCGAAATGTTAGATTTGGAGATGGAATTAGAGTCAGGTTTGGGTATTGACTCCATCAAACGAGTTGAAATTCTATCTGCATTTCAGGAACAAGCACCAGGAATTCCAGAAATAGAACCCAATGATTTGGCGGTATTGAATACATTGGGTGAAATTGTCAACTTTATGCAAGCAAAAATGCCAGCAGGTTCTGCTCCAGTGAGTACGGTCACAACGACATCGAGTGCTACCCCAAGTGTCGATTTGAATGGTATTTTACTGAAAGTGGTTGCAGAGAAAACAGGTTATCCAGAAGACATGATCGAAATGGATATGGAATTGGAGGCAGGTCTAGGTATTGATTCAATCAAACGAGTAGAAATTCTATCTGCATTTCAGGAACAAGCACCAGGTTTACCAGAAATAGAACCCAATGATTTGGCTGTACTGAATACATTGGGTGAAATTGTCAGCTTTATGCAAGCAAAAATGCCAGCAAGCTCAGCTCCAGTGACCTCAACAGCTACGCCAAGTATTGACTTAAACGGACTATTACTTGAAGTTGTTGCTGAAAAAACAGGTTATCCTGTTGATATGATTGAAATGGATATGGAACTTGAAGCAGGTTTGGGTATAGATTCAATTAAACGAGTTGAAATATTGTCAGCCTTTCAAGAGAAAGCACCAGGTTTGCCAGAAATAGAACCGACTGATTTAGCAACATTAAATACGTTGGGTGAAATAGTGGGTTACATGCAAAGCAAAATGCCATCGGCATCAGCAACAACTGCTCCAGTAGCTCAAAATTCAGCTCCCTCTGTAAATTTAGAAGCTATTTTATTTGAAGTGGTGGCGGATAAAACAGGTTATCCGACAGAAATGTTGGAAATGGACATGGAATTAGAAGGTGGGCTGGGTATTGATTCTATCAAACGAGTCGAGATTTTATCTGCATTCCAGGAACAAGCACCAGGATTACCAGAAATTGATCCTTCAGATTTGGCAAAATTAAATACTTTGGGTGAAATTGTTGATTATATGGGACAAAAATCTGGCAGTGAAGTCACTACGCAGACTGCTCAAACTGTCTCAAGTGAGCCCGCTACCCAAGGAGTTGGACGCTATATTCTAAATGTGGTTGATTCTCCTGCAACTGGGTTACGGATGGCAGGTTTAACCAACGCCTCTAATATTGCAGTGACCAATGATGGTCAAGGTATCGCTCAGCAATTGGTTGATAAATTACAAACACAAGGTTTAAAAGCCAGTCTGGTTGATAGTCTTTCCGCTGATGCCGATGTGGTTATTTACATGGGCGGCTTAATCTCTGATGTCAATGCTGAATCAGCTTTGTCAATTAATCAAGGAGCATTTGAAGCCGCTAAAACAGTGGCTGCCAAATTTACTGAATCAGGCGGAACATTTATTACAGTCCAAGACAGTGGTGGCCGTTTTTCTGTCAACAATGTTTCAGTCGATAGGGCATGGGCAGCGGGTTTAACGGGATTGGTTAAAACAGCCGCTCTTGAATGGCCTAAAGCAACATTAAAAGCAATTGATATTGAGTCTGCTGGTCGAAACAGTGATGTAATTGCACAAGCCTTAATGAATGAGTTGATGGAAGGTGGCCCTGAAATTGAGGTGGGTTTATCAGCCAGTGGTAATCGCATTACTTTGGTGAGTGAGCAAGCACTGTTAGATGGGGCTGGAGAGGCAATATTGAATGCCGATTCTGTGTTAGTAGTGTCGGGTGGCGCTAGAGGTGTAACAGCCGCAACACTCAAAGGTTTGGCAAAAGCCTATCAACCTAAAATGGTTTTGCTTGGACGAACTCCATTAGAAGATGAACCTGATTATTGTGTCAATCAGCTGGACGAAGCTTCTCTAAAACGTGCATTACTTACCGCCGCTAAAGATCAAGGGCGTAAAATTACACCGATTGAATTGGGTCAAGAAGCCAGTAAAATTATTGCCATGAGAGAAGTCAAAGGCACATTAGCTGACATCGAAAAAGCAGGTTCAAAAGTCAAATACATTGCGACTGATGTGAGAAATTCTGAGGCATTAAAAACTTCGCTTGATCCTATCAGAGCAGAGTGGGGTGCTATTACAGGTTTAATTCATGCGGCAGGCACTTTGGCAGATAAAAATATCAAAGACAAAACCGTTGAACAATTTGAAAGGGTTTTTCAAACCAAAGTTGCTGGCTTAGCTGGATTACTGGATGCCACAAAAAATGATCCATTGAACGTGATCTGTCTGTTTTCATCCGTCGCAGGACGTGGTGGTAATGTCGGACAATGTGACTATTCAATGGCCAATGAAGTATTGAACAAAGTTGCTCAGGCAGAAGTGGTGAGACGTGACGGTAAGTGTCTTGTTAAATCAGTAAACTGGGGGCCTTGGGATGGTGGTATGGTGACACCTGCTTTGAAAAAACATTTTCAATCCATGGGTATTGATCTGATTTCATTACAAGATGGTACCGATTATCTGGTTCAAGAATTGACCAATATTGATCGTGGTCAAATTGAAATCGTAGTGGGCGGTGCTGCTCGGGAAATGCCTCAGTTTTTAGCGGCCAATTCGCAAGAAAAAAAAATGGAACTTTGGGTCAATAAAGAAAAATATCCTTACTTATTGAGTCACCAAATCAAAGGTAAGCCCGTTATTCCTATGATGCAGGTTGTAGAATGGTTCATGAGAATGGCACAAGCCAATCGACCTGATTTACTGCCAGTCTCATTAATGAACATTAAAGTGCTGAAAGGTGCAATGCTGGAAAATTATGAGGGAGTGGGTGATCAACTGTGGGTGAGTTGTCAGGAAAATGCCGATGATCCGTTAAGTTATGAGTTATCTTTGTTGTCTGCTAACGGCATCAAACATTACAGTGCCATGATGAAAATGGATTTAAGATCAAGAAAAACCAATGCATCATCTGATGCGTTGAAAATATCTAATGATAACTTTAAAAGCTGGCCTTGGCAGTCGAATGAAATTTATGGTGATAAATTGTTCCATGGTGATGATTTTCATGTTATTTCTGAGCTGGAAGGTGTGTCTGCCGATGGTGGTGAAGCCGTCTTAGAAGGAACAATTGATAAGCAATGGCCAAATGGTCCATGGTTGACAGATACTGCGGCTCTTGATGGCGGTTTACAGTTAGCAATCCTTTGGGGAATTCAGCAGTCAGGTAAAACATCATTGCCCACAGGTTTTGAAGCGTTTATTCCGCATTCAACTAAAGCCATTGAAGGTCCTGTTCATTGTCGTTTTAAGTCTCGTATGGTGGGTGGCTTGCGATCTGAAAATGATCTGCTTTTTACCTCAAAAGATGGTGAGGTGATTGCCGAGCTGAAAGGTTTGCAAATGCACATGCTTGAGAAATAACATGTCGGAACCTATCGCAATTGTAGGACAATCCTGCGTTTTACCTGGCGCACTCAATGCTGACGAACTTTGGTCAGCAGTGCAACAGGGACAAAATTTAATTTCATCGGTGCCAGCAGGTTATTGGCGCATTAATCCTGATGCAGTTTTGCAAAATGGCTCGGGTTCATTGCCCGCCAATGAACGTGCCAGAACAGATCGAGGTGGTTATGTCAGTGGTTTTGGTGACATATTTAATGCTGATGGTTTTGCCATATCTAAAGAGACAATCCTGTCATTAGATACGGCATTTCAATGGCTGTTACATAGCTCAAGACAAGCATTGTCATCGGTTGCCTCAGTCGCTCAGCTACAACATCGTACCAGTGTGATTTTTGGTAATTTATCGTATCCATCACACAATTTAACGCAATTGGCTGAGTCAATTTGGCTACAATCTAATCAGCATTTATTAAATGGTCAAGCAGCTGAATTGGCTGGCATTGTTCAACCTGCTTTTCAAAACAGATACATGTCAGGTTATCCTGCTCATGTTGTTGCGAATGCACTTGGACTCGGTGGCGAATCATTTTGTCTGGATGCGGCTTGCGCTTCATCACTGTATGCCTTGAAACTGGCTTGTGACAAATTAAATTCTGGTCAATCTGATTTGGTATTGGCTGGCGGTATTAATTGTGCCGATGATTTGTTTTTACATGTTGGGTTTTCAGCATTGCAGGCATTGAGTAAGTCAGGTCAAAGTCTGCCATTCAATAATCAGGCAGATGGCTTATTACCTGCCGAAGGTGTTGCTGTAGTTGCGCTTAAGCGTTTAGCTGATGCAGAAGCCCAAGGCGATGATATTTTAGCCGTTGTTCGTGGAGTTGGATTATCCAATGACGGTCGCAGTGGTAGCTTTTTAGCACCAGCGATGCAAGGCCAAGTTCGGGCAATCAAAGCCGCCTATCAGCAATCAGGTTTAAATCCCAAAGATATTTCTTTAATGGAATGTCATGCCACGGGAACGCCTGTGGGTGATACAGAAGAAATTAAAAGTATGTCGGAAGTTTTTAAAGACAATCATGACATGCCGATTGGTTCATTAAAATCCAATATGGGGCATTTAATCACTGCTTCTGGCATGGCTGGGTTAATGAAAGTCATTGCCAGCATGAAAGCTGGTGTCAGACCACCGACTTTAAATACCGAAACTCCAATCGATATTTTATCAAGTTCACCTTTCAGATTACTCAAAGAGGCTGAGCCTTGGGAGTGTAATGGTCTGAAACGTGCGGGTATTAATAATTTTGGTTTTGGTGGTAATAATGCACATTGTATTGTCGAAGAGTATCAACAAACTGCCGAAGCTTATCAGCCCAAAATAACATCAGGTGCTTCATCTGAAATTGCCATTGTTGGTATCGATATTATTGCGGGATCAGCTGATAATATTGCGACTTTTGCTCAAGATGTCTTTTTAGAAAATCGTCAGACCAACCCTCAAATAAAATCTTTCGAGCTATCTTTAAAGGGCTTGAAATTTCCACCGATGGATTTAAAGAAAAGTTTGCCGCAACAAACCATCATGATGAGTGTGGCGCGTGGTGCGGTGGCTGATGCAGGTGGTTTGACAGGCTATGAAGCAACAACGGGTACTTTTATCGGTATGCAGTGTGATGCTGAAATTGCTCGTTTTGGTGTGCGTTGGAGAATGTCAGAATGGGCTGAAAAATGGTCTCACTCCAGTCAAACAGAATTTGATACTCAATGGTCACAACAGGCACGAGATGCGGCAGGGCCATTCCTTGAGTCAGCAGGTGTGGTTGGTGCGATGCCAAATATTCCTGCCAATCGTTTAAACAGTCAGTTTGATTGGGGTGGTTACAGCTTTGTGACTTGCAGTGAAGAACTCTCAGGTATTGTGGCATTAAATACTGCCATTAGTGCTTTGCAGAACAATGAACTGGATGTGGCGTTGGTGGGAGCAGTTGATCTTAGTTGTGAACCCGTCAATCAAACGGCCGCCACTCATACTTTACCTGTGACTCGTCATCAAGCAGGAGATGCGGCTGTTGCTTTGATCTTGAAAAGAGCTGATGATGCCCGAAAAGATAATGATAAAATTTATGCCATTGTTTCAAATGATTCACAACAATCCTCAAATTATCAACTGGGGTTAGATTTAGACGAAAACAGTAGTTATATAACACAACGTTTTGGTCATTCACATTGTACATCTGGTTTATTGCATATAACCGCTGCTGCCTTAGCCTGTTCTTCTCGTATTCAGCCGTATTGGAATTCAAATTCAGCAGACGAAAATAATTATTCAACTCAAGTCACCATTCAATCATTTAGTGGACAACAATCAACAATAAAACTATCTGGAGATGCAGAACATCGCACCAATTTGTTGACGGAAAAGGGGATTTCATTGGCTACACAAAACAAGCAGGGAGCAGGTAATGCTCCCTCATTACAATTTAATGCACATTATGATAATGTGCAATTTCCTGCAAAAACAACCAATTTAGCAACCGCTAGTTCGAGTGCTGAAGAGTCAATGGCTCCACCGCCCATGTTGCCATCGGTGATGAATCAAATACCTGTTATGTCAACGCCTGTTGCCGTACCTAATAATCAAGCAGAAGCCACTCAAAATGTAGCGACATCGGTTGTGGTGCAACCTCAAGTGCAACAAACCAGTCAAGCAGGTTTGCAGGCAACTAGCACTACCGTTGCACAGCAAACGGTGGTTGTGACTGGTGTTGACCCTGTGAGTGATTTGTTGGCTCAAGCTTCGGCAATGCATCAAAACTTTATCAAGCAACAATCGCAATTACATCAACAGTTCATGTCTTTGCAACAACAGGCATGGGGACAAAATACATCAAACAATATGACTCCATCGGTGGCAGAAAATTATCCTGCTGAGTCTGCCGTTGTGAGTGAATCGCCCATATCTCAACCAACATCTCAAGAAAGCATCAATGTTCCACCGCCAGTAATGGTTGAACCTGCTATTGCTAAACCCGTTGTTAATCAAGAAATTACTACTTCAACAACAAAACAAGAGGTGCCCTCTAAACCAAAAGAAACTTCAACTGCTACTCAAGAAAATAATATTGATTCTACCAGTAAAGCACCTGTTCCTACGGGGCCAAAGTTTTCTCGTGAAGACTTAGAAGTATTGGCATCAGGTAAAATATCATCTGTTTTAGGGGCATTATTTGAACAACAAGATCAATATGATATTCAGGTGAGAATGCCAGAACCACCGTTGTTACTTGCTGATCGTGTAACGGGAATTAAAGGTGATGCAGGCTCAATGGGGACGGGGACTATCTGGACAGAAACAGATGTGCCAAAAGATGCCTGGTACTTGCATCAAGGTGCTGTACCTCCTGGGATTATGATTGAATCAGGTCAGGCTGATTTGTTATTAATTTCCTGGTTAGGTGCTGATTTTCTTAATAAAGGCGAAAGAGCTTATCGTCTATTGGGTTGTGAATTAACTTACCATGAAGGTGGAATGCCTCGTCCTGGTGATACTCTTTGTTATGATATTCACGTTGATGGTCATGCCAAGCATGGCGATGTTCGTTTATTCTTTTTCCATTACGATTGTCGCGTCAATGACCAATTAAAACTCTCTGTCCGTCAGGGACAAGCTGGGTTTTTTAACACCGAAGAGCTGGCTGATTCAGGTGGCGTATTATGGAGTGCAGAGGACGACGAACCTAAAGAAAATGCACAAATGGCTCCATCTCCTGTTGAATGCAAGCGCACTAGCTTTAGCAAAGAATTGGTTCAAGCATTCGCCGAAGGTCGAGCTTACGAATGTTTTGGTGAAGGTTTTGAAGCAACTGCCGCTCATACTCGAACGCCAGGGATTCCCACGGGTAAAATGAAAATGTGGGAAGAAGTGACCGAACTATCTTCACGTGGAGGACCTTGGAAACGTGGTTATTTAAAAATTGAAACTCCGATTACCAAAGATGATTGGTATTTCAAGGGTCATTTTAAAAATGACCCTTGTATGCCTGGCACATTAATGGCCGATGCCGCAGTACAAACCATGGCGTTTTACATGGCATCTCAAGGTTTTACATTACACCGTGATGGTTGGCATTTTGAACCAATGCCTGATGAAGCTTATAAATTTGTTTGTCGTGGACAGGTACTACCACATGCCAAACATTTAACCTATGAATTGTATGTCGAAGAAATTATTGGTGGAGACACTCCTACTATTTATGGCGCAATGTTATGTACTTGTGATGGGCAAAAAGTATTTCAATGTCGACGATATGGTCTGCGTTTAGTACCAAATTGGCCATTAACCAGTATGCCAGAATTATTAGAAGGTCATGAAGCTCCACGAGTGGTGGGTGAGTCTGGTGATGTTTGTGGTGACTATTCTGCGTTATTGGCTTGTGCGTGGGGTGCGCCAACTGCCGCCTTTGGTCAAATGTATAAGCGTTTTGATGGACCTTGCACAGTACCTAGATTACCAGGGCCTCCGTATCACTTTATGTCAAAAGTATTATCGGTTGAAGGTCATCCAGGTAAACCAGAACCTGGCAAAAAATTGATTTCAGAATACGATGTTCCACCTGATGCTTGGTATTTTAATGAAAATGGTCATGCAGTCATGCCATTTTGTGTGCTGTGTGAAGTATTGTTACAACCTTGTGGTTGGTTTGGTTCTTTTATGGGTTTTGCAACTCGCAGTGATAATGATTTGTGTATCCGTAATTTGGATGGTGATTCATCAAAACAATTGATTGAATTGGGTAGAAATTTTGGTACTTTAAGAATTGAAGTAACACTCACCAAACTCAGTCAAATGGGGCCAATGGCATTGGTGTTTTTCCATGTTGACAGTTACAAAGGTAATGAATTAGTTCATACACTGAATACGTCTTTTGGTTTTTTCAGTCAGGAAGCTTTAGTGACTCAGCTGGGTCTACCAGTTACCGATGAAATTCGTGAATTAAGAGACAAAGAATCAGATTATTTTGTCGATTTAACTGAAAAGCCAGAAAAATTCTGTGCAGGGTCTCTCCGAATTGCCAATCCAATGTTACGAATGATCGACCAGTTAACGGGTTATTGGCCAGAAGAAGGTGATGCTGGGTTGGGTCGAATTAGAGCCAGACAAACCGTTGATCCTGATGCGTGGTATTTCAAAGCTCACTTTTTCCAAGATCCCGTTCAGCCTGGTTCTTTAGGTCTTGAAGCTTTATTACAATTGTTGCAATGTTACATGATTGAAAAAGGATTGGATGCGGGTCTCAAAGAGCCACGTTTTGAAGCCATTGCGATGAATGAAGATATGATTTGGAAATATCGTGGACAGGTCGTTCCAAGCAAAGAATTTGTCACCACTGAATTAGAAATCACCAAAGTTGTGCGTGATGAAAACAGCATTGTTGCAATTGCCAAAGGTAACTTATGGTGTGATGGATTAAGAATCTATTCTGTTGAAAACATGGCAATGAGAATTACTGATGGTGCTTTTCCCAAAACCACAATTACCAGTTCTCAGCTAAAAGACGCCGATCCTACTGGAGAGAGTCTAAAAAAAATTCTAAAATCTGATATTTGCGGTGAAATTGTCCTGCATAAGGACAATTCTCCATGGATTTCAGATCATTGCCCAACTTATACTGTGCCTGCTTTACCCATGATGGTGATGGTGGATTACCTTGCCAGTGCCGCACATGATGGTTTTCCAGAGATGAAAGTGGTTGGTTTGCAAGATGTTCAGGTTTTTCGTTGGGTTTTGATTGAAGAATCGGTGCGCCTAAAAACAGAAATAAAAGAACTAGACAATAATAAATTGGAAGTTACCTTGTTGCTGTGGCGCGATGCAGACATAGAAAAACTATCCCGTTTTGAACCTGCCGCCAAAGGCATTGTGACACTGGCAAAAAATTATGCGGGAAACAATAACAAATTATCCAATTTAGAATCAGCAAAAATAGCTGAAAGTAGTTACGAATCAGGTGCTTTATTTCATGGGCCTGCGTTTCAAATTATGAAATTGTTACAAATAGGAAAAAATGGTTCTGCGGCAACACTAGATGCTGGGGCAGGACAAGTTCCTACTGGCTATTTAAACCCTGTTTTATTGGATGGCGCAACTCATGCCATACCTCACGATAAATTAAATCAGTGGTTTGATGCTGTTCAATCAGATCAAGTGGCTTATCCTCACAAAATTTCATCCATTAGTTTTCATCAAGCAACTCCTTTGTCAGGCAATGTTTTTTGTGAAGTTCGAGCCAAGACATTTGAAGATAATCGTCATCCTATTTTTCAAATTCAATTGAGTGTTGATGATAAAGTCTGGATGGAAATGGAACTGATGGAAATCATGTTTCCAAAAGGAAATTTAGGTAATGCTCCATCGGAAGATCGACGAACCTTTCTACAAGAAAAAGGTTTCGTTCAAGACTTGGGTTTATCTGAAGTGGATGGGCAATGGAGTAAATTATCACACCAAACGGTTAAAATGACCAATTGGTTGCCAGGAACACTGGAAAATGTCTATCAGTTTAGCAGTAAAGGCAGTAAATTAACTCAGCACATTGTGACAAAAGAACATTTTGCCAGACAACAAAATATTCATCCTAGCCAAGTGACCATCAAGGGAGATTCAGCTTATTGTCAAAATATGCCTTTAACAGAATTTCCCTATAAAACGTTTAGTAATAATGATGCAGTGAGTGTGCAGAATGCTGGTGATCCAATTTTAAATATTGACCCCGTATTATCGTATTGGCGTGATCGATTAGATGCAACCAGTGCATGGCCAGTGGAAGACATATTTTTTGCCTTGATCAGACGTTTTGTCGGTAAAGTTTATTTGACTGACCCTAAAAAGTTTTACTCGATAAAAGGCAGAAGTGTTTTATATTTGGGTAATCATCAAGTGGGTATTGAATCCCTGTTATTTTCAGTCATTGCTGGTGGTTTAAATCATGTGCCAGTGGTGACTGTTGCAAAGGCTGAACATAAAAATACTTGGTTAGGCCGATTAATTGCACTTTGCCAAAATTATCCTGGCAAAAACTTACCAAAAAACATTATGTTCTTTGAGCGAGCAGATCAAGCCAGTATGTTAAAAATGCTGGCTGATATCAAAGAGTCATTAGTGAAAGAAGGTTTGTCATTAATGGTACATTCAGAAGGAACCAGAGCGTTGCATTGTGGCGAACCAGTGAAAAAACTCAGTTCGGTTTTTATTGATTTAGCTGTGGCCGCTAATTTGCCGATTGTTCCAGTACGTTTTTCTGGTGGTTTACCTTCAACCAATGCAGAAGATTCATCTCGCTTTGAATTTCCAATCGGCTATGGCAGACAAGATTATTATCTAGGTGCTCCTATAATGCCTGAAGATTTGAAAAAATTAACCCTGGCAGAGCGAACCCGTTTGGTGTTAGGGGCATTGAATACCTTGGGGCCTGATTTGGAGCAAGAAGAACCCAATAATCCTAATCCTGATTTTGCCAGTCAAGTCAAAGCATTGAGCAAAAAAATGTCAATGCCTCCTGAATATGCAGCGATTTTCAGAACATTAAAAGATGATAGTCGAGTGAGTCAGCAAATGCAGAAGTTTTTTGATAATGCAAAAAGTGGTCGAAAATTACTATCAAATAATCCAGAGGACAGTTGGTTGTCTAGTTTTGGGAAATGGTTGGGGATTAAGTGATTTTAGGATTATACCACAAGGGCATAAGTTGTCATTGAAGCGGGCAAGCCGCTTAATTCAGCTTTATAAATAACCGATAGGAATAGCGTGAACCTCAGATGATAGTGGAACGTCAGTCTCTTTGAGGCAGATTACTGCTCCTGATGAAATTTCTTTTCCAAGTTTTTTCAATACAGTAAAGTTCTTTATTGATGCGGTACTTGGTGAAGCAGTTTTTTTTATCTCGATAGGATGAAGTTGGTTGTCTTGTTCTATCAATAAGTCGACTTCCTTCATATCTTTGTCTCTATAAAAATAAAAATACGGTGTTAAACCATTGTACCAATAACTTTTTAGGCATTCAGAAATAACATATGTTTCAAATATAGCACCAGAAAAAGCACCAGAAGAGAGTGTTCGTGAACTAGACCATTGTGTTAAATAACGACACAACCCTGTATCAAGAAAATAAACTTTAGGTGTCTTAATCAAGCGTTTGGTTAAATTGTTATGGTAAGGTTGTAGGCAGTAAATTAAACCTGATGTTTCAAGTACGGATAACCACGCTTTGGCTGTTTTTTGGTCAATACCCACTTCTCTTGCCAAATTAGCATAATTTAGTAACTGCGATGTTCTTGCCGCAACTGCGCGAATAAAATCCCTAAAGGCTTTTTCATCGGTTACTCGAGTTAAATCTCTTACATCTCTCTGAATATAAGTTTGTAGATAAGAGTTGTAAAATAAATCGGTTGAAATTTGTTGTTCATTGATAACTCTGGGGTAACTACCACGCCAAATATCTTCAAATACTTGATTAACGTCCTGTGTTTTAGGCTGTCTTTTTTTTGCTTTTTTAAGCCATATTTCATTGGGTAAAAAAGGCGTTAGTGTTGTTGCACGATTTTCTATTTCAGCTCTGGCAAACCCCTGTAATTCAAGAATGGCAACACGTCCAGCAAGACTTTCGGTGATACCCTGCATCAGTTGAAACTTTTGTGAGCCTGTTAACCAGAATAGACCATTACATTTTTTCTTGTCGACCATTATTTTAATGGCGTTGAATAACTCAGGCGCATATTGGACTTCATCAATAATTAAGGGTGTTTTATGATATTGTAAAAATAAAGCAGGGTCATTTTGAGCCAATTGACGTTGTTCATAATCATCAAGACTGACATAGTTTCGACCAGATTCAGCACAATTTTCCAACAAGGTTGTTTTGCCGACTTGTCTTGGTCCTGTGACTAATACGACAGGAAAAGTTTGGGAAGCGTTTAGCAGGGAATTGTTAAGGGTTCTTTTAAAAGTAGTCACTGTTATCGTCCGATATGGGTTTTGATTCCATATTAGACGATACTCTGGTTGATAGAACTCGTCAATTTTTTTATTGTTCTGGTGAAGCCCGAATGATTATTAATCATCGTTTTGCTCATGACTATTTGCATAAAATTAATGATGTAAATAGCGAAATTATTGGTCAAGTTAATGAAATTGTATTGAATAATTTACACAGTAAAGCGGGGATATTCAGAAGTTACGGTGATGTATTGATTAGTGGTAGTTCTTATATTCCTACTAGCAATGGGAAATTATTGGAAGAATACTTTAATATAATGATCGTAAAATCTAAAGATTATGATTGCCTTAATCAGGCATTCTACTTATTTTCTCGGTTACCTTATTTACAACCATATTTTGATGGAAATAAAAGAACTTCACGGCTATTGCGTAATAATATTTTATTACAAAACAATATTTGTCCACTTTCTTTTTATAGTAATCGTCACGATTATATAAAGTCGTTACTTGGCTTTTATGAGCTGGTAGATGATAGTTATCTCAGATACCTTTATTATTGATATGGCAATTAATGGTTTATTAAGATATCAGGTTTTCCATTAGAAATTAGAAAATTTTATTCCCAAAATAGCGATAAAATACTCTCTGTGCTTCGTGATTATGTTTATGAAGGAAAGGGCGTGGGTAGTAATGATCTGTTAGATTTTTTAGTTGAAAGAACATCTTATGTGAAAAATATTGAATCCAGTTTTTAGGTGTATTCAATTCAGGTCTTAAGGGGCTTTGATTAGATTTCTGAATGTAAAGTTATTGGCAGAATTTCTGAATAATAATTAAAGTCTTTGTCGCAAGTAAATATACTGATCTGTAGTCTATGGGCTACAGAACAGATTATAAAGTCAATATGTGAGCCTTGAATACCTTTTTTTCTGCAAAGATTATAGAATTCAGCGGCAACGGTATAGTCTTCGTCAATGATGGTTTCATTTGGAAAGAAACTTAGTTTGTTTTTAAGCTTGTTGCATTGTTTCGGATCACTATAACCAGATAAAACTTCTTGCCTTATTGGTCCAATAATTTTCACTTTTTCATTACAAATTAGTTTTGTTAGTTTTTGAGATATAATTTTTTCTCTAGGCTGTTTGCCACGTAAAGCTAGTGACCAGATGCAAGTATCAACAAGCGTTGTTTTCACTAACGTCCCTTTTTGTAATCGTAATCATCATCAGCTGGAAATTGTCCAAATAATTCGATAATTTCACGCTGTTTATGTTTTTCTATAAATTCTTTAAGGGCAGCATTTACCGTATCTTTTTTTGATTTATAGCCACCGACTTGTAATGCTAAATCTAATAAACTATTATCCAGTGCTAAATTAGTTGCCATGATTTTCTCTTTACACATTGGTTTACACAATGATATTATAGCTGAAACATTAATGAAAATTCAATTCTATTTTACAACTCAAATCAATTAATCATGCACATACTCATCGTAGATGACCATAACATCGTCCGTGAAGGCATTAAAGGAATGTTACTGAAACAACCAACGATTGTAACTGTTGACGAAGTTGGTTCTGGTGAAGATGCACTGAAGTTTTGTAAAAAATCAAAACCAGATATCGTTCTTATGGATCAAAATATGGATGGTATCAACGGTATTGAAACCACCAAAAGATTAAAGCAATATCACCCCAATATTAAAATAATTGTATTAACTCAACACTCGGATGTGCTTTTTGCAAATCAATTTATCCAAGCAGGTGCCAAAGGTTTTTTAACCAAAGGCGGGTCGATTGATGAAATCATGATGGCTATTAAAAAAGTCATTTCTGGAAGTATGTATATCAACCCAGACGTTGCACAAGAGATGGCTCTTTCAAAGTTTAATGGAATGGATGAAAATCCATTTGAAAAGCTTTCTCCCAAGGAGCTTCAATTGGCTCAACTTATTCTCAAAGGACATAAAAAACAACACATTGCAGACATGCTGTGTGTCAGTCCTAAAACTATCTACACTTATAAAACACGGCTCTTTGAAAAATTGCAAATAGAGACAGATGTTCAACTGGTTCATACGGCGTTAAATCATAATTTCTCATGAAAAAATCTAAAACTTTTAATTTACATTGTACTAAGTGTCCTCGATTGAGCCAGTTTTTGGTGGATGTTAAGAATGAGCATCCTGACTATCACGCTAAACCTGTGCCACCTTTTGGTGAAGATAAACCAAAGTTGCTGATTGTTGGTTTGGCACCTGGAATGCATGGGGCTAATGCGACTGGTCGTCCATTTACGGGGGATCATGCGGGTATATTGCTCTATAAAACATTGTTTGAATTTGGTTTTAGTAGCAAAGAAAAGTCGGATTCTGCTGATGATGATTTGAAGCTGATTGATTGTAAAATTACCAATGCGGTTAAATGTTTACCACCTCAAAACAAACCCACAGCCATTGAAATTAATGTGTGTAATGAGTATTTGGGTCATGAATTGTCTGCCTTAAAAACAAATACGGTTATTCTTGCCTTAGGTGGTATTGCTCACAAATCGGTCATCAAAGCATTAGACCTTAAGCAAAAGGACTATCCTTTTTCACATAATGTTTGTCACCCACTAAGCAAACAACGACACCTGATAGATTCCTATCATTGCAGTCGTTATAATACTCAAACTAAACGATTAACCACTCCCATGTTTCAAGATGTATTTAGGCAAGCCAGAAAAATTATTGAGACTAAGGCGACTCGCACGAAATAACTTCCCGTTCCTAACTCTTGAATCCAAAATTACAACTTTAGCAATGCCTCTAATTTTTCAAGATCAATTGGCTTTTTCAAAATCTCTTTAATTCCTGCTTGAAGATATTTTTCGTTATTACTTGATGAGTTATCGTCGTCCATCATAATGATTTTTAATGCTGGATTGATTGATTGAATATCGTTGATGAGTTGATCAAAGCCAAACTGTTCGGCAGTGGATGTGTCTAACAATATCTGGGATATTTGATGCTTTTCCGACAGTGTTGTTTTCATTTTGTCGATATCGGCAATAATAGAAATAGTTGCGCCTGCATTTCTTAATGTTTTGGAAAAAGAAAAAGCAAAGCGCATATTTTTGTCAACCAACATAAGATGAATGTCGGTTAAGTCAATACTGATATCTGGCTGAGTTGGTTGATTTGTTTTCGGTGTTTTGACGGGAGGGGGGCTGGCTGGTTTATCGATTTGCTCTATTTCAATATGTTTTGGAGTGATCTCTTCTTGAATATGTTCAATGGGTGCGTCAGCTTGTTTCAGCGGTAAAAACAGTGTGAAAGTAGTGCCTTGCTGTAATTCACTGGCTACTTTAATTTCTCCACCCATTAAACGGGCAAAATTCATTGCAATTGAAAGCCCTAAACCTGTTCCGCCATAAGTTCGTGCAATTGAAGCGTCTACCTGTTTAAAGGCATCAAAAATTTTGGATAAATGATCGGCTTTAATACCAATTCCCGTGTCTTTCACCGCAAAAAATAATTGTTTATTGTCAATGCAACCAACTGTCAGGGTCACTGCCCCCCGGCTGGTAAATTTAATGGCATTACCAATTAAATTGGTCAAAATTTGGTTGAGTTTTGTGTCATCACATTCAAATGATATTGGTAAAGATGATTCTTCGGTGACTTTAAATTCAATGTTTTTATCCTCTGCCATGTGATGAAAGCGAGATGAAATCATCTCTAATACATCTTTAAGTTGTACTATTTTATTATCAAGCTGTATTTCATTGGCTTCAGATTTTGCCAGATCAAGAATTTGGTTGATTAATTCTAATAAATGTTGACCGCTGTCATAAATGACTTTGGCTGATTTCGCTTCATCTGCTGACAAATTACCTTGTTTATTTTTTTGTAACAAATTGGCCAGTATTAATAAACTATTTAATGGTGTTCTTAACTCATGTGACATATTTGCCATGAATTCAGACTTAAATTGTCCAGTTTTTTCAAGTTGTAAGGCTTTTTCTTCCGTTGCTTTTTGAGCCAGTTGTAATTCTTTGGTTTGTAGTTTCAGTAAACTAGACTGTTGTTCTGCTTGTTTAAATAATTGGTTAATTCTTTGACGGGATAACGTGGTATTCATCGAAATGGCAATGGGAGACATACTGGCATTGATAAAATCCAGAATATTTTTTGAAAAAACATGAATGGTGGCTAACTCAATGACTCCAATGACCTTGTTCTCAAAAATAATGGGAATAATCAACAGTGAAATTTGTCGGCTTTCAAATAGTCCTGTTGACATTGATAACCCATCAATTGAAATGTTTTCTAATTGTAAGGCTTGTTTTGACTTGATGGTTTCCTCTAATAGACCTGTCAGATGTCTTTTACTGGATTGATACTGACGAGAAGACCAGCCGTTAGAGGCAATTAAATGTAACGATTGGTTTTCCTTGAGATGAAATACAATACCAATTTGAGACTGACTATAATCTGTGAGGCATCGAATAAAATGGTCGCCCCATATCTCAAGCGTATGTTCTCCTGACATGGCTTTTGCTAATAAATTTTGCCCTGCACGAAACCAGCTTTCATGATCTGTTTTATTGGATAATGACAATAAGTTTGATGACATTTTATTCATTGCAAACGACAATTGGTCTGCCTCACTTCTGGGCGTGAGCTGGATATTATAGTTACCTTCCCCTATTGCCAGCGCTGTTTTGGTGAGCTGTTGTAACGAGACGGCAATTTTACTGAAACTATTCAGTAATATGTCTGCTTCAGTAGAATTTTTGAAAGAAGGCAATGTAATATTGAGTTTGCCTGATGCCAAATCACTGGCAAGTGAGCTGGCATGTGTCATTAAACGGGTAATGTTGTTACCCATTAGGTAAGCGAGTATCAATGACAATAAAATGGCAATACTCAATGCCAGCCATTGTATCAGTACAATGGCATTAATGTTGTTTTGTTGAGTCAAATTATTTTGCTCAATACTGAGACGGTACTGATGTAAAATTTTGTCAATCAGCTGATCGATTTTGTTGAGAGCGGGTGTCATTTTATATTGCAGTAAATAAACGGCTTGATTCCAGTCTTTATCAATTCTAAGTTTTAGCAGGTGTCGACTGGATTTTTCATAGCGTTGATTCATCTTTATAATATTTTTGAATTCTTTTTGTTGAACTAACGTCATTATTGAATGTTTGGTCAGTAATGAGTCGATTGTTCGTTGTAATTTGGCTTGATAGGCAATAAATTTTGCTGGAAAAGCAGGGTCGCCAGATTCTAAAAATCGACTTAATGCATTATTTTTCACAATCCATTGATGTTGTAATTGATTAATTTCAATCAAAAGTTGACGTCTAATATAGAATGTTGGTTGTTTTTCTTCCTGACGTACCAATTTGTAAAAAGAGATCATTGCACTGTTAAAATAACTTGATATTTTGGTTTTAAATAATTTTTTAGATTTTAGGTTATTATCAGTATGGGCAATTTGTTGGATACGAAGCTGTAATTTTTCAATTGAATTCAATTGTTTTGTCAGGCTGACAAGATGACTGTTATTTTGGTTTTTTTTAAAGGATAGCTGTAGTGAAATATTTTTAATACTAGACAATGCTGGCTTAATTAATTCTAACCAGGTTTGTTTGCGTTTCGCTTGATAGGATGAATCGGTAGAATTAACCCATTGATTGAGTGCCAATGTGGATTGTGCTAATCCTATTTGAATTTTTAGCACATCTTCCAATGCAGGAAATTGCTGTGTCGTCAGTGTATCTGCAGTGCTTGATAAGCGATTCAAATTGATTAGTGTGATAGTGGCCATCAGCAAGAAAATGCCGCCTATCATAAAATATCCAGCCCCTATTTTTTGACCAAAAGTATTCAGAATCATTGTTTTATGTCTCGTATTGCTTGATTCAATAAAAGGTGTAACCAGTTGACTTGTTGATAAACATCAGAAGGAAATTTCCTTCCTGGGTAATAGCCTTGATATTTTGTCTGTAGTCCAAAATGGTCATATAAGAATTTGATTTCAGATAGTACGACTTTGGCTAAATCATTAACGTCACCTGGTTTTTGTTGTTGCAATACCTGTGAAGCCAATTGAACATTGATTCCATTGAGTTTGTTGCTAGAAAACAGGATGTTGATTTGTTTTAATGATTCAAATAATAGAAAAAATACATCTCTGGGTGTTTTATTTCTAATATAAACGGGTTTGTCAGCCAACTGAGTGTTGGATAATTTTATTTCAATGATTGCTCGCAGATAAAATAAAGCTTCTTCCATTGTTTGAAATACTTCACTGGATGAAACGGGGTGGTCTAATAAATAGTTGATTTGTTGATTGGCAGAGACTAATGCCGTGTAAACTTGATTGGATGAAGTGCTTTCTGCTTGTGGTTGTACGGTTGATCGGGTGGGTATTTTATATTTATATTTGACATTGTTGGCTAACCCCATGGCAAGATTTACGGTTTCAAACACATCTTTAGATCTGATGTTTAAGGTTTTTTTAATGGCTGGAATTTTGATGTGAATGCCTGTTTGTTCCAGTGATAACTGGTTGGCTTTTACCAACAAACTTTGTGCCTGAAAATAAACGGAGCGGGGTTGTACTTTAATGGTGACAATCCAGGGTTTAGATGTTTTTGGTTTGCCCATAAATAACCGTAAATTATCCATGTTTTGCTGTAAGTAAATAATTCTAGTTAATACATCCGCAGGGATAATATTGGTGTCTTTTGCCAAACCATAAGAGCAATAAACAGACAACAATAAAATACTGCAAAAAAGCTTAGATAAATAGCTATTCATCTGTCTTTCCTAATGCCATAGCAATGGCTTCGCCCGTAGTTTCAATTAGTTTTTCAATGTCATGATCAATTGGGTTTAACGATGCAATTTCCAGTACAGAATGCACCTGTCCATTTAAAATAATGGGAATGATGGAGATGAATTTTGCAGTGGCTTTGATTAATCCAGTACGGATGATGAGGCTATCATCTGGAATGTTTTCTATGCGTTTGACCTCACCGTCTTTGGCAACTTGTATCACCAAGCCTTGGCCTTCAATTTGTTCGTCATTACTCGACCCATAGCTGGCAATAGACAGTGGAATATTTTCTGAATGTATCTTATAGAGAATCAATGATTGTGCTTGAAAAATATCTGCAAGGTAAGTCAATAATTGTTTGGCCAAATCATCTGTATGGCGGTGAGTTAACTGAAATATTTTTATGGTATGTAAGCAGTGACTATTTTTTTTGAGTAAATTTTGAGTTTCTTCATCACGGGCTTGTTGTTGTTGAATAATATGAGACTGTCTGGCTAAAATACTTTTTCCCAGAGTTGAAAACTCATCATTTTGATTGATTGAAGGTGTTTTTGAATGGTCTGCCATCACTTGTTGCCAAAGTAAAACTTGATTAATGACATAGTTTATTAATTGATGATTCATCATCAATAAAATGATGCCGAATAACAAAATAAAAATAATAATAATAAAAGATGTATTCGATAAATGTTTTAATATTCGTTGTTGTGATAATTCATTTTCTTTGTTGATTTGTTCTTGTAAAAGATTAAGTTGGAAAAAATAAGTTTGGTCATCCACTTGAATTTGTTCATCAATGGTTTTCCTTGCTTTGGTGGCCTGCTCAGAAATTGAACCAAGGTTTTTTAATGCCAGTAAGTAAGGCTTGTCGTTTATTTTTATGCGTGTATCAATGTCATTTCTAGCTTGCGTTGCTTGTCGGAAAACTCGTCGCAGTGTGATAAAAGCAGTTAAATAGGCTGTGTCATCAATTTTTATTTGTGCTTCATTGATGGGTTTGTTTGATTGCCATAGTCCTTTTGTAACAAAAATGGTATTGGAATAGCGTTCTATCATTTCATTGATCTTGTTCAATGATTCACGTTCTTCGGCGCTTAAATTACCCAGTGATCGGTAATAATTTAATGCTTTTAAAATGCGTTTTCGATGTTGTTGAAACTGGGATAAATATTTTTTATCTCCTCGTAAAACATAATTCTTAAAGGCATGAATCGCACCGCCATAACCCATTTGAGAATTGATTTCTTCCACTAATTCTAATTTGCTGATGACTTCTTGCGCAGATTTTCCTTGCGTCCATAAGCCTTTGGCTGTTTCCATGGCATTCGAGTAAGCGGTTAGCATTTCACTTAGCTTTTCCAGTGATTGAGTTTCTTTTACACTCATTTCACCCGAAGAGCGGTAGTCTTGTAATGAACTATTGACCAATTTAATCTGTTGAGTAAATGCAGTGGCATATTTATCATGACCGCGTAAAACATAGTTTTTAAATTGGTGAATCATACCGCCATAACCCAAAGAAGTACGTATTGATTCAACGCTTTGTAATTTGACCAGCACCTCATTGGAGGTTTTTCCTTTTTGCCATAGTTTTAAGGTTGATGCCACTGCTTGAGTATAATCATCAGTCATGAGTTGTATTGACGTTAAGGCAGATAGTTCAGTTCGGTTTAAAGAGTGTGCACGAAATTTGCTGAGGGTATTGTTAATTTCTTCAACCACTTCATTGAACTGATTATAATATTGCAATTCTCCTCGTAATACATAGTTCTTGAAAAAATGGATCATGCCTCCATAACCCAGTTGAGAGTGCAACGAAGACAATAATCTGTTTTTTTGTAGGGTCTGTTGTTGATAGGTGTTTATCTGTGTTTGTAATTGATTTGAGCGATTCATTGAGAGAAATATAATAAAAAGCATGAAACCAGTGATGGCGGATAAATTAATCCATTTTTTTGTTTGAAGAGTCATAAATTTTATTTTCCAAGCAGTCAATTGAGACTATTATTATCATAAATTATTACCATAAATGTTTAGATAAATCAGCATGGTTAGATTAAAATAAAGTATAGTCTCGTAATAATCAAAAAGGATGGTTTTTGTGTCAAAAATTCTGGTGGTTGATGATGTTTCCGCTAATTTAGTAGCGATGGAATCTTTATTGGGTGAATTAGGTGTTGAGGTCATTTGTGCCTCATCTGGAAATGAGGCTTTGGAGTATACATTATCCCATGACTTTGCGCTCATTTTACTGGATGTTCAAATGCCAGTGATGGATGGCTATGAAGTGGCTGAATTATTGGCTAGTGATGATGCAACCAGGCAAATTCCCATTATATTTGTTTCCGCTATTTATAATGATGAAATACATCGTTTAAAGGGATACAGTGCGGGCGCAATTGACTATATTACTAAGCCTGTTAATGACACTATTTTATTGTCTAAAGTGCATATATTTTTAGAATTATGGCAAAATAAGCAAGATTTAATTCGGGCAAATCAAAAAGCAGAAAAGGCCAATCAGGCAAAAAGTGACTTTCTTGCCAACATGAGTCATGAAATTCGTACACCAATGAATGGTGTGATTGGTATGACTAATTTGTTGTTAGAAACAGAGTTGACCCAGCAACAAAACTCCCAAGCACTCAATATTAAACGTAGTGCAGAGTCATTGTTAGTGATTATTAATGATATTTTGGATTTCTCCAAGATGGAAGCGGGTCAAATGGAGATCGAACATATCGATTTTGATCTCAGTGCATTGATATCTGATATTTTAATTTGTATGGAACTGCGTGCAGCTGAAAAAAGTTTATTGCTTGTTAAACCTGAGCCACTAAAACACCATTGGTATTGTGCTGATCCTGGCAGAATACGTCAAATTATGATTAATTTATTAAATAATGCGATCAAATTTACCCAACAAGGCAATGTGGAATTAAAAATAGAAATATTGCCCGTTCAAGATGATCAATACGAATTGTTTTGCCAAGTTTCTGATTCTGGAATTGGTTTGACCGAAAAGCAAATGGCAAACCTCTTTAAACGATTTGCTCAGGCAGATGCTTCGACGACTCGTCAGTTTGGTGGGACGGGTTTAGGGTTGGCTATTTGTCGGCAACTGGTTGAATTAATGAAAGGTGATATTGGTGTTCACAGTAACCCAACGAAAGGTGTTACTTTTTGGTTTAGATTACCGATTCAACAAATTGATGAAGTCGAAAAAAGTAGCGCTATTGGTGATGAAAAAGTGTCTCGAGATATTCGTGGACATGTTTTAGTGGCAGAAGACAATAAAGTCAACCAAATGGTCATGGAGGGTATTCTGAATAACATTGGGATGACTTGTGAAATAGCCAATAATGGCGAAGAAGCCATTGAGTTGTTAACCGAAAAAGATTTTGCTTTGGTTTTTATGGATTGTCAGATGCCTGTGATGGACGGGTATCTAGCTACCCAAAAAATTCGCAACATAACTTCTGCGGTTAAAAATCATAAAATTCCTGTGATCGCACTGACGGCAACAGTTATGTCTGAAGAACGCGATAAGTGTTATAACGCAGGAATGGATGATTTCATGAGCAAGCCAATTGATGTGGAGCAATTAATCGAAAAATTACAGCAATGGTTACCTTAAAATTTTAGGTTAGAGCCATTACTTTAATCTTTTTAGCGGATTTTGAGCCATGGTTCACACTCACTGATTCATAATTGAGAATTGCTTCACATATTGTCCGCACTATTCCCCCTAGACTGTAGTTATCAGGTACAAAATATAAGACCTAAATTTGCAGCGATCCATTCCAGATCAGGAGGAATACCATGTTATCAGCATTACAACAATCAGAAGAAAACCTGTGCTTACAAACCATTCAATTAAAACCTGTTCAAAAAAGACCAGAACAAACATTAAAGTTTGTATCCAGTGTGATGGTTCATTTAGACAATGGGCGAGTGCTTAGAGGTAAAACTTTAGACATGAGTTATCAAGGTGCTGTCTTTAAAGTAGATCAATCCATTGAACAGGTTAAAGAAGGTGATCGTGGTGTATTTGAGTTAACGGTTTCAATTGTTAATGGCGATAGAGATACTACCCAGTATCAATGTGTTGTTAAAGCAATCATCAATAATAATATCTGTCTTGAATTTAATCAAAATGGTTTTATTCCGCATTCTCCAGTGACTGTTAGACGAAGCAATGGTGAGTTTGAAGACGGTTGGGAAATATATGACGAGCGTGATGTATTGCCAGAGTCAGTAAAAAGGTTGTATCAACTTCGAAAAATGAAAGAGCAAATGGCTGTTTGTGTGAAGCATGATCATCATTTAAATACTGTTTCATATAAAGTATTTTCTGTTGAGGATTTAAAAACTATACAAGAAACAGTGAAAAAATTTAATCAAGGATAATTTTTTACTCTATCATTCAGTGATCATAATTAGGGGAAGCGAAATAAATGTCCAAATTGCGCATTCCCTTATGTGTTACCTACTTTTTATGTATTGGCTATTTCATGGTTCTTCATAATAGCCAATGATTGCCAATATTTTGGGAATTTATTTTGCTCCGAGTCTATTTCAAGCAACCTTTGTTTTGATGAACTTAAAATTTCATCTTTTTTCTCAATCATTAAATTAATTGCAATTTTTAGTGATTCTTCATTTTCTTCGCACAATAAGGTCGCGATCAATTCATTTTCCAGAACCAAACTGTCTGGACGTAGTAAATCTGCAATGAGCGGATTTTTTAAAAGATCAAAATGAGTTTGTCGGGCGATATTTTCTGTTTCCAGTTCTTCTTGAGCTGTCTTGTCACCTTCTGTTGAATGTGATTGGATATTTTTCATGATGACATCCACTAATTTATTAAGCCCTTCCTTTTCTTTCGTTAAATCACCTGCCAGTCCGCAAGCTCGTTCATATAATTTGTCTATTTTTTCTTTCATTTTAATGATTTGGTCACTGTCGACATTGGGCGGTAATTTGATGGCTTCATCAAATAACTTCTGAAAGTCCTTATAAAAGTTATTCAATTCTTTTTCATCATTCTGGATAGCAATGTCAGCACTTTTTTGGGTTAAATGTAAGTTGAGAAAGGAAAATAACTCTGGATTATTATATTTTCGTGATAAATGTCTCTGGTGCGCGCCATAGGGTTTTTTGAAATTTAATGAATGTTTCATTGTTGAGTGTGTTCCGTTGTTAGATTTTTTTTAGTTAATGAGCTAAAATCATGAAAGAGTAAAAAAATTATTTCTCTAAATTATTTATTTGGACCACGAACACAAATAAACACCGATGATATTTAAATCTCCATGTTCATCAGTGCTTCTATAATATTTTGTTACTTTGCCCAAAGGGCATCATATTTTTATGAATAGCCGTAAAAAAATTAGCACAGTCATCAGTAGTCTTGAAAATATTATTCCACTTCAAGCTTATTTGCAATCACATTTGTTGCCTTATATTGAATCAAATATTGACAGTTTTTTAGTACGTCACATTAATAATATTGCCGTTCAGTTGCACGTGAATTCCTTGAAAGAGTTATTGGAAGCGCCTGTCAATAATGCTGATCTGGCAAAAAATATCCTGCAATGGGGACGTGAGAATTATAATTTACGTGCTTTTAAAGCGCTACAGGCAATGATTTGGGAAGAAGGTTTTCAGAATAAAGAATTGTTAGCTCCTGTTTGTCAGGATAACATGAAGCAGTTTACTCAATGGCAGTTTCAGGATATAAAAATATATATCTATTCCCGTCAGGCAATTCAGGCTCAAAAGGGCATTTTGTTGCATACAGAAGCGGGCGAGTTGAGTGAGTTGATTAGTGGGTATTTTGATTTAAGATCGGGTTCTAAAACAGAGTCAGATTCCTACTTAATATTGGCGGACGAACTTGGTGAAGATGTGTCTTGTATTATGTATGTGACACCTTATGTTAAAGAAGCGGATGCCGCTTATCGGTCAGGTGTGAACGTTGTATTGATAGATCATCTTCATCAAATAAATTCAGTAAAACCCTATGTCGTTGTGCCTGATGTTAGAGGAATACGGGTCGGGTAAATTATATGAAATAATACAGTTTTTCCGTTAGTGGTAGGGGAATTATGTTCTGACTGTCCCTAAATAAACATCATATCTTGTGTTCTTATTAACTACGTTGTAGTCCGCTTTTTTCTGGGTGATTGGTTGGGCTGTTTTAGGCCTTTTAACCACAACTTTGGTTGCGATATTTAAGCATATTTCAAATAAGTCTGCGGAATCCTCATCTTTACCAACCAGTTTTTGAATTATCTGCATTTCTTTTTTGACTTTGGCTGATTTGTTTCGTTTCGGGTACATCGGATCCATATAAATAACATCAATGGCTTGATTGTTTAATAAAAAAAAATCCGATGCAATGAGTTGCTTGGAATCAGCGTTAATTAATTGAATATTTTTAACGATGGATTCGGTAGAAAGGTCTTGTTGTGCCCGTTTAAGTGCATCAAATAGTAGGGCATATAATATTGGGGATCGTTCAATGATGGTTACCTGACAACCCAGACTCGCTAAAATAAATGCGTCTTTTCCCAATCCTCCCGTTGCATCAACAACAATAGGTCTTTTTTTTGTGCCAATGGCTTTTGCCAGTGGTTGTTTGTGATGATTGTCATGCTGGTTTTGAATGCGATGAGCTAATTTTCCGTGATTGAAGTCTATCAATAAGTTGCCACAGTCAAGTTCATTATCACAATAAGATAGACCTGTTTCGGTGAAACTTAAAAAACAAGAATGTCCAGTTATTTGATCACTCCAAGGAATATTTAATTGTTCTGATAAACGTTTGGTTTGTTGAATAAATTGATTGTGTTGGCATAAAAATATCATTGTGGGTAGGTGTTTTTCTTGAATTAATAAAATTTATAAGCTATGTATAGTTTTTCATGGAATTTTAATAGATAATTGTATGCATTATATGATAAAACGTCGATATCATAAAAAATAAGAATAATAAAATTCCTGAATTATAAAAAATAACCACAATCATTGGTTTCAAATGGTTGCATAAGCTATATGATAATAAAAAAGATTAAATGGTCAGTTGTGTTGGGAGGATGTCTGATTAGCCAATGGGTTATGGCTGATACAGGTTTGTCTGTTTGTGATTTGCAAAGTGTTTTAAAATTCAATTCACAACAACTGTCGGCAAAGGCAGTTAAAAATAAAATAATATCTTCTCAAATAGTTCATTCAAATAATGAGCTAAATGCTGCAAAATCAAATATAAAAAATTGCAATCTAGCCATTAAACAAAAGTTGGTTTCTAATCAGCGTGAAATATCAACTTTGATGTCAATTCAGTCTGATATTATCGCTAATCGTGATTTTTCAACGATTAATCTACAAACAACTCAGTATCGAAATGCTCAAAAGACAATAAGAAATATCCTGCCAAAGCACTTGAAAGGTGTTAAATATAAGGGATTGTTTTTGACGTTGATTAAATACCCATCCTATTTTGAAAGCAAAAAATCACTTAAATCAATGGCACACAATATCATTGAAAAAGATGCCATTGTTTCGATGAATAGAATGTTTCTAAAAACAGTACCTAAACTGTCAATTTCCAATGCCATGAAATCTGAAATAAACCAATTAATTTCTGGCAATATGGTGTTGGAAGAAAATTATTTATCGGAATCGAATCCCAGTAAAAAAGTATATTTTAATTTGTCAAAAATTTCAGTTAAACCTGTAGAGGCTGGGAGTTCTGCGCTGAATTCTACTGAGTATCCTGGTTATCAAAGTAAAGTTTTTTTTATTGAGGACAATCAGTGGCAAAACTCTTTAGCAGGATGGGGTGTTTCTGATAAACAAATCAAGAAAATAAATAAAGTGGTTAATACTTTTTCAAGCAGTGTGAAAAATGAAAATTCAAGAATTCAAAGCAAGCAACAGGAAGCTATTCTTGATATGGCCTCACAAATAGGGCAATACGAAAATAAAATAAATAAACTGGAACAACAAAAACAACAACAACTCAAAATATTAAGTTCTAGCTATATTAAAATAGGTCTTGAATGTAATAACCTTTTATATCGATGTGTCAATCATGCATTGAGTACCATCAAAGCAACTGTTAATGAAAAAAATCAGCAATTGGTTTCATTGAAACAATTTGATTTGTTTTATAAGGAAGGAACAGTCGCAATAAAAAATAGTCCTGCACAAGATATTGCAAAATATGTCATGGAATTAATGAATCAAATGATTTCACAATATGAAACATTGAACCCCGTGGCTGAAATTTCAAATAATAAAGCCTCTACCAGTCAGTTAAACTGGAATCAATACCAAATGAAGCGCGGTTTAAAAAACTTCTGGGTTTATATTGTTCCTCAAGAAGAAGATATGTTTTATGTTTTAACATCGACACAATTTAAAATAAAAACCAGTCGTGAAAAAATTAGCTTTCAACCACATGTGATGGCTAAAAACTCTCAGGTTGACACCATTAATTGTTTGAAAGAAATACCCAATAGTCTATTAAAAAATACGCCATTGATTCATTTGACGGTCAAGTTTAATGTAGAGGGTGCGAATGTTAGAATCATGAATATCAGTGAGAAATATTATCCAGGTATTTTATTGTATCCAGGTGCTTATCATCTTGAGGTCAATAAGGAAGGATTCGATGTCTGGAAAAAGTGGGTCTATCTCAGTCATTCAGATATGACTGTCAATGTTAGCTTGAAAAAAAGTAATGCAACAATAAATGATGCATTGAATAAATATGCTCTGACTGTTAAGACAATGCCCTTGTCTGCCAATATAAAAATCATGAATATTGACCCAAAATATAGTGCTGGAATGCTTTTGAAACCACAGTATTATGATGTTCAGGTGACAAAAAGGGGTTATCACCACTCTCGTCAATGGTTGAAAATGGACAATAAAGACCTGACAGTTTCAGTTAATTTAAGGAAAAAAGATGTAAAAGATGTTGGCTTTTTGACTTTGAATAGTAATTATGCCGATGCAACTGTTTATATTGATCGTCAATTAATGAATAACCGATTTAATAAACAAATCAAGCTGTCTTCTGGGTTGCATGAGGTGGTGGTGGAGAAACCTGGCTATCGCTGTTGGAATCAGTCGTTTGACCTGAAAAAATCTGAAAAGGTTAAATTATATGCTGTTTTAACACCTAAAAAAATTATTAAACTGAAAAATATTAAACCTGTACTCACTGAAAATAATATTGTAAAAACTAAGCCTATTCAGTCACAGCCTCCTTTAAAAAGTAGTTCTCTAGTAAAAAAAGTTGAACTTACGCCAAAACCCACCATAAAACAGAAAAAAATAAATAAAATTGCACCTATAATGAAAGCACCAAGCAATTTAATGGTTGGAAAAACTTGGACAGAAAATAAAACCAACATGGAGTTTATGGGGGTTCCTGGTGGATGTTTTCAGATGGGCAGTGTTGATGGAATTTCAAATGAAAAACCAGTGCATGAGGTTTGTGTGGATGATTTTTTCATGGGTAAATTTGAAGTAACTCAGAAACAGTGGAATTTAGTGATGGGTAATAATCCCGCTGATTTCCAATCATGGGTTCAAAAAACGGATGATTATCCCGTTGAAAGTGTTTCCTGGGAAGATGTTCAGTCTTATGTGTCCAAGTTGAATCAAATGACAGGACATGTGTTTCGTTTGCCTTCTGAGGCAGAATGGGAGTTTGCTTGTCGGGGTAAGAGTCATCAGGATATTTTTTCTGGCGGTAATTCATCGGTTACTGTTGATGAAATTGCTAATATTTGTGATAAAAAATGCCAGTATGAATGGCGTAGTAAACAGCATGATGATGGTTATGAAAAGATTTCACCCGTTGGGTTGAAAAAACCAAACAGCTATGGTTTGTATGATATGTCGGGCAATGTTTGGGAATGGATTGAAGATGGCTACGATGAATTGGCTTATGAAAAACATCTCAATAAAAACCCATTGATTACTGGTGGAAAAAAGAAAGTTGGACGAGGTGGTAGTTGGGTCGTGCATTATCAATTGTCCCGCTGTGCTGCAAGGCGAGATGGTGAAAAAAATAAGAAAGCCAATGATTTAGGTTTCCGTTTGATAAAGCTGAATTAAGGGGATGCGCAATAAATAAACATCCAACTTGCTTGTGCCCAAAGGGCATAGCAATTTTTTTGCCCGCCTTTTTTGTTGCAAAAATAGTTGTGTAGTTCGACTACACGCCTATTTTTGCGCCTCAAAGGCAAACAAAAATCCTGCACAATTTGGACA
>JABHHM010000379.1 GCA_018671575.1 Methylococcales bacterium
ATTTTTGTTATCATCAAGTAATTTTAGCAAAGCATCATAATCAAAACTTGAACCATATTTTGCTCGAATTTCTTCCGCTAATAGCTTGACATGATTAGCCAAAGATTCCCTGACAATTTCATCATAACTTTGCTTTTCAAGCATCTCCTGTACGGCTACAAAATCTTCATCAGGGCCTGACTGACTACTTAACCCTGCGACATTTTGTAACCCGAGGTTTTCTGGTAATAGACTATTTATTTCTTCTGGTTTCATTGTTTACAAATTAATCCTGATTAATGATGCGAACCACCAAAAATTCCTTCCCACCATGGCGTATCCCCATGAGCATGATTTTCGTGGTTAGTAGTTTTCATTCCTTTAGGTATTTCAGGAGCTAATTCAGGAGCTAACTGGGCAAAACCTGAATTCCTAGTCCCATGCTGTACATCATGAGGGTTATGACATTCTGTGCAAGTCCACCATCTTTTTTTACCACCTTTTTGCCACATTCCAATACGTTTACCATGAATACCATCACGCCAATCTCGATAAATAGGTCCATGACATTTACCACATAATTTTTGCGGCTGATTAAAGCTGATTTCATTATCAAAATTATCAATTAATTTTGAACGATTGGTCGCACTGTGACAATTCAAACACCAAATACCACCACGCCCATGTTGTAAATTCATAGAATCAGGCACGATATCTTTATGCATGGTTAACTTGCGAGGTTTCATGCTGGTAGGAACAGGGACATATTCCCCATTATGGCAAGCCGTTGTACAAACTGATAATAACTTATTTTTATCAATTTCTTTTTCACGAGGCTTAACCACTGCTTCTTCATTAGTATAGTCAGCGGTAATAGGCATTGCCCCCATTGGAACAGTCCCATCAAACGGGTCACCCCACCATAACACGCCACCAGTCGTTGATGAGCATTTAACATTTGGCACGCCTTTTTTGACCTCACGTTTCACAACTTGAGAACGTCCATCACGACTTTCAAAACAAACCGTTTCTTTTTTGCTTTCTTTATTCTCTTTACTTTCTTTATTTTCCGCATAACTCGCACTTGATAGCATGGCGAAGCCTGCAACGATTATCACGGATTTTAGCAATCTTGTTTTCATATTATCATTCTCTTTATTTAAAGATTACAGAACAGAATTATGCTTGGTTTTTTTCATAACTAATGTCGCCAACCAATACACCGACCGCTCCTTTGACCAATACACTGAGTACAATAAAACCAATCGCCCAGTTACCCAATGAGTTACCTATTTCAATCCAAGTAGGATAATACTCTGTCATTTCACCGATGGGTGTTGGAGAAAAACCTGGCAATAAAAGCCCCATGCCTTTTTCTATCCATATTCCCGTAAAAATGGCAACACATAAAAAAGGCAATATCTTCAGATTTTTCCGTATACTGGGAAACAACAGCATGATAAATGAACCGAGCATGAGAGCAATTGATATCCAGAAAAATGGTACTAATTTATCCAGTCCTTGAACACCATAGATCAAATATTTCAAACCCAATGCATGCTCTGTAGGATGATAAAATTCTGTGACAACTTCAGATAAAGTTAAATACAAAGCCAGTCCCAAACAGACAGTAATAGTGGTAGACAATAGATTAAATACAGAATCATCAATAACAAGCTTTGTATGTTTACGAACAAGGAGAAAAACCAGCACAATAACACATGGGCCAGCAGCAAAGGCTGTCACAATAAACCTAATTGGCATCATGCTATGAAACCACATCGGTCTTGCAGGCATTGTATTGATCAAAAAAGCTGTCACTGTATGAATACTAAATGCCCAAGCGATGGCTAGAAATACCAAAGGTATGTACCAGCTTTTATTGATAGGCTGTTTGGTATATTTCTGATGTAGATAATAAAACCCACAAACAGCATTTAATATGAGATAACCAACCAACACCAACACATCCCACGTCAACATAGAATTAGGCCAATTATAGATGCCGATATAAGGGATCATATGCCATAAGCGATCGG
>JABHHM010000380.1 GCA_018671575.1 Methylococcales bacterium
GTGGCTTTAGGAACGGACGACCTTCCCAATAACTATCTAAATCATATGCTAGAATCATTAGTAATACTTATAATAATGTTACTAATGATTCATGATAATTAGTATACAAGGAACGGTAATTTTTCTTGTCAGGGCAATCACCATGATTGCCCTACAGATGTAACACTTTCTTAATAAATGGAATGGTTAATTTGTGGTGTGATTCCATGGATGCCTTGTCTAATCTATCTATTAAACTGAATAATGTGTGATTGTCTCTGGAACAATGGTTCATCAGGAATCCCAGTGTTTTATCAGGGAGTTGAAATCCATGGTGGTATGCATGGTCTTTTAAGGCGGCTTGTTTTTGGGCGTCATCCAATGCGTGAAGTTGTGAAGTGAGTCCCCAGCTTAATCGTGATCTTAAATCGGGTAGATTAATGGGAAGCTGATTGGCGGGAGTTTTGGCTGATATGATCAGTTTTGCCTGGCTATTTTTAATGCGATTAAATAGGTTAAATAATGCAATTTCCCAATCTTTTTTACCTGCAATGGAAAATATATCATCTAAGCAAATGAGTTTGAAATTTTCCAGTCCATCAAGAATATCAGGGGCCATATCCATGCTTTGTAATAGCGGAATATAAGAGGCCGTTTGTCCTTTATTCCATAAGTGGTTACAGGCGGCTTGTAATAAGTGTGATTTGCCTTCACCTTGTGGTGACCACAAGTAGATAAATTGTTCACCTTTGCCATTCAGTAATGACTTGATATGGTAAATGACTTCTTCATTGGCTCCTGGGTAGAAACTATTAAAATTGATGTCATCAGGAGAATCAAAGTTTAGAATTAGTTGAGTGGTCATTGGTTAGGGGTGTGCATGAAATAATGCGAGAGAAATTTTAGCGAGCCGTTTGCCTTGTGCAATACAAAGGTTTTTTTCATCATCAGTAATGGCTAAATTACTTTCAGCACCCGATAAATGACTGGCTCCGTATGGCGTGCCTCCACTTTGAGTTTTTGATAAAGTGGTCTCGCTATAAGGGATGCCGTGAATAACCATGCCGTGATGTATCAATGGCAACATCATGGAGATGAGGGTTGTTTCTTGTCCTCCATGCAAACTGGAAGTTGAAGTAAATACTGTGCCAGCTTTGTTGCTGAGGTCACCTGCCATCCAACTTGTTCCCGTATTGTCCCAAAAATATTTCATTGGAGCAGCCATATTACCAAATCGAGTTGGGCTACCCAGTGCTAGTCCAATGCAGTTTTTTAGGTCATCGGTTGTGGCGTAAATGGCTCCATCATCAGGGATTTCGTCGGCACTTGCTTCACAGAGGGTGGATATTGCGGGAACTGTCCTAATGACAGACTGTACGTTATCAACACTGTCTACGCCTCGGGCTACAAAAGATGCCATTTGAGCAGTTGCACCGTATCGACTATAGTATAATATTAAAACATTGTGCATTTTGTAAAAACCTTTGAAGTTAAATATGGCTAAATATTAATCAATTTGGTTGGGTAAATAAAGCATTATCATGGAAAAGACAAGATTTAACCGAGTATTGAAAATAAAGGTGGTTTATATTTTTAGATTCATCAAATATATGTTGTGCCAGTTTGTTGAAGATAAATGTATGCAGAACGCAGGAGCATTGGCCTATACCACCTTGTTATCATTGGTTCCACTGATGGCGATTATGATATCAATATTTTCTGCTTTTCCGATGTTTGATAATTTACAAAACAGCATGAGTAGTTTTATTTTTGAAAATTTTGTTCCTACATCGGGCTCAGTAGTACAAAGTTATTTGGATCAGTTTGCGGGTAGGGCATCCAGATTAACGGCAACAGGTTTGGTATTTTTGTTAATTACCGCACTGATGTTGATGGCAACGATCGACCGAGCATTTGACATGATTTGGAAATGTCATAAAAAAAGAAAACTAACCACCGCATTTATGGTGTATTGGGCGGCCTTGACATTAACGCCTTTATTGATGGGGGGAAGTCTAGCGGTATCTTCTTATTTAATGTCATTGCCAATTTTGTCTGATGCGGCAAATACCGTGGTCGAACGTGGAAAATTATGGGGATTAACGCCTGTTTTTTTCTCCTTTGTCGCATTTACCATTTTGTACCGTATTGTTCCACAAGGATCTGTTCGATTTAAAGAAGCCGTTGCTGGAGGTTTGTTGTCTGCCTTGTTATTTGAAATTGCAAAGAAAGGTTTTGCTTTCTATGTGACAACATTTCCTGGTTATGAAAAAATTTATGGCACATTGGCTGCTATTCCTATTTTTCTTGTGTGGGTTTATTTGTCTTGGCTCGTTGTTTTGTTAGGTGCAGAGTTAACTTATTGTCTGGGGCGACATCAGGATGCCATGATCAAAAAAGAACAGCGTAAAACAATGGATTTCAGTATAACGTTACACATCATATTTAAACTATGGCAAGCTCAAAAACAAGGTGTTAATCCGACTAAAAGAGGCTTGTCAAATGAATTGAAAGGTATCCCTCTTTCACAGGTTGAAACCATATTGTCTCATTTGTTGCTGATTAATATTGTTCACCAGACAAACGACAAAAAATGGTCGTTATCACGAGATTTGTCCTATTATCAATTGAGTGAACTTTATGATTCATTGAGTTTCGTGATACCTAAAACTAATGTGATTCATGATGAAATAGATGAGGTCATCCAAGATTTGATTTTAAACATCAGAACAGATCAAGAAAAACACATGAATATTTCAATGGCAGAATTATTCGTGTCAAAAAAATAAATCTAGGTTTTAAAAAAATTATGAAGTTAGAAATTCAGCAACATCATTTTACGGAACTTGAATATCTTGCGTTTGAGCTTGATTCAGAGATAAAACATGAGTTAATAGATGGTCGTATTTATGATATGTCGGGGGGTACCAATAACCATAATGATATATCAATGAATATTATGGGGTACTTGTTTGTACAATTAGGCCATTCATTATGTAAGCCTTGTAATTCTGATACCAAGGTTAAGGTTGGTAATAACTTTTTTTACCCTGATGTTATGGTTAAATGTGAAACCAATGAAAGTGGTCAGGATCATTTTATTACCAGTCCTGTAATCATTTTTGAGGTGCTTTCAAAATCAACCAGTAAAAAGGACAGGACTAAAAAATTGCTTTCATATTTGAATATTGAAAGTTTGCAAGCTTATGTCATGGTAGAACAATCAAAAATGCTTGTGGAAGTATTGAGAAAATCGGATGGTTTTAAGCCTTGTTACTATTTTAAGGATGATAGCATTCCATTTAAAACGCCTGATATTTCTCTTTCAGTCAATGATATTTATGCTGGGCTTGATATTTCTGAAAAATGAATGATTACGAAATTATTTCGTGCCCGTTCCTTACTTAAGGCAACTCGCAATAAATAAACTACCCATCTTACTGGCCTTTTTGTCCGTCTCCTTTACCACAAAAACAGTTGAGTAGAATGACTACACGCCTATTTTTATGGCAAAGAAGACGAACAAAAATTCTGCGCAATATGGGTCGTTTATTTATTGCGTGTTACCTAACCAATTCTTCAGGAATCGGTAAATCTGCAGGTCGAGGTTTGTTCGGAATTTCACCGCCAAATTCTTTGGAGGTTCTTAATTGGAAAACATAAGCAAGCACTTTAGCGACAGCCACATATAATCCCTCTGGTATTGGTTGGTCGAGTTCAGTGCTGTGGAAAATTGCTCTGGCGAGGAGTGGTGCCATCATAATGGTAATTTGATGGGCTTCTGCAACTTTGCGTATTTCTGCCGCCACATGATCACCACCTTTGGCAATCAAAATGGGAGCGCCAGACCCTTCTGTGTCATATTTTAGAGCCACGGCGAAATGTGTGGGATTGGTAATAACAACGTCCGCATCAGGCATTTGTTGCATCATTCGTTGAAATGCCATTTCAAATTGTTTCTGCTTGATTTTGGCTTTTATTTCGGGATTACCATCTTGAGACTTTCTTTCCTCTTTGACTTCTGTTTTGGTCATTTTTAATTGCTTATTGTGTTTCCAGAGCTGATAAGGAACGTCGAATAATGCAAGAATAATCAATGATATACTCATTAAGATGAAAGTGGTTAAAATAATTTCCCAAGTTTGTTGAATAGCGGCTTCAAGAGGTACATCTGCCATTGCCATAAAGTCACCCGCAAATTTCCACAATAAGTAAACTAGCATACTTCCAGGTATGACAAATTTAACCAGAGACTTGAGCAATTCAATGGTGCTATTGAGCGAAAACATTCGCTTAAGCCCAGAAATAGGATTGAGCTTGCTTAATTTGGGTTTCAAAGATTCGGTGCTAAAATTAAATCCACCAAGCATTATGTTGCCTAAAAAAGCTGCAATCAGCATGACAATAGAAATGGGGGTGATTAATACCACCATCTCTTTGAGGGCTTCGCCCACAACTTTGATGGAATTTTGTGGGTCATATATTTCTTCTCTGGTAATGGTTAGGTGATCGGTGACCATGACACCTATATCTTGGCCTAATTGCCCTCCAAGATAATACAGTCCTGCAGAAGCTGCCAGCATAGAAACAACTGTGGTTAATTCTTTGGATTTTGGAATTTGTCCTTTTCTACGGGCATCTTCTTTCTTTTTCCCCGTTGCTTCTTCCGATTTGTCTTCACCACTGTCTTCAGCCATGCTTAGGTAACTCGCAATAAATAAACTACCCATCTTACTTGTTCTTTTGTCCGTCTTCTTTGCCACAAAAATAGTTTTGTAGAGCGATTACACGCCTATTTTTGTAACAAAAAA
>JABHHM010000275.1 GCA_018671575.1 Methylococcales bacterium
TAGTCGAACTACACAACTATTTTTGCAACAAAAAAGGCGGACAAAAATACAAGCAAGTTGGATGTTTATTTGTTGCGCATCCCCTAACCTTTACATTTCCAGAAAAGCCTACACTCTGACTTCTATAGTAGCTCCCACTAGGAAAAAATGAAAAACTTTTAATGTTTAAATTTAATTTAAATTTAGCTCCATTTTTTAGTTTTTGTATAACAAAGTGAAGTTTTTCAAAAGAATTCCGATCATCTTTTGTTACATCAACATAAAAGAAAGATTCTTTACCTTCTTTTATTGCTTGAAGTTTTAGCGTAATACCATTTTTACTTTGTTTGCTGTTAAGCACCTCAACATCTTCTAATTTTTCAGCAAAACTAGCTGTTGCTATTAAGAGTAAAATAACTAAACCAAATATTTTTTCCATTTCATATCCTTTGAATTATCTTATGTATCTATATGTAGCACCGTTTAATATGCTTTGGTAGTAAGGGAGTATGAGCCGAGGGAGATGTTTTGTTGATACAAGAAAAAAGAGCCTTTAAATTAAAGGCTCTTGAAGTAATGGAGTAAATACGGGAGGTAACTATTTATTTGTAATCATGCGGTGCTGGTGAATTATCATCAGCTTTTGGTAGTAAATAGTACAAAACTGGGCTTTGCTTCAACAAATCCAGAATCATTTCAGCATTTTCGTTACCATGAACCTCGGCAG
Organism: Methylococcales bacterium; assembly: GCA_018671575.1. Classification (GTDB taxonomy): domain Bacteria; phylum Pseudomonadota; class Gammaproteobacteria; order JABHGC01; family JABHGC01; genus JABHHM01. Next base: position 707 of record JABHHM010000275.1, read on the forward strand.
CACTTTTTAAAGCGGTAAAGAAATGAAATGCGTATGGTGCGCCGCCAGTGATATTCCCTTGGCTATCATAGGTGAACAGCATTGGTAAAAATCTAGCAAAATCAGCAGCTGTAAACTCCTGACCAGTATAGCCAGGGTCGTTTTGATCGATTAATGGTAACAAACCTTCAGCGATACCATCAATCATCGCATAATTATTATAAAATGCCTGGTTTTTGTGAACAACTCTCTGGCCAGCTTCATTGTGACCTACACCAGCAATAGCAAATTGCAATAACTGTGTTTGTTGGTGTTGTGACATACTATTCAATGCATCGACAAAAAACTGAGCTGATTTGGTTCCTGACATCAACGTATAGAACAATCGCTCATTGGCTTGTTCATTACCATCATCATCGTAATCTGCTTCACCAATATCAAAGAAAATATCATAGAATGGTTTGCCTGGTTTCAACTCATCGGCACCATACATATACATTAGTTCAGCAACATTCTCTGTTGTTTCCTGTGACATCACCATTGCAACTGTGAGTGAAGAATATAATGCAGGAGTGATCTTATTGAAGAAGAATAAAGCGAGGTCTTTTTCCTGTATTGCCAGACCAGTAAATAACTCACCGAATCTAACATCTCTTTCAAGGTTTTCTGTCATTTGATCAAGCAGTTCAGGGTTAGTTTCTACTGTATTCATCAGTAAGTAGACGATACCACTGTTGTGATATCCTAATTCAAGCATTTCATCTGTCAAGGCATCATTTTTCAATACAATGGAAAAAAATGCACCGAGTAATTGATAACCTGCATTATTAACAGTTTTTGATGAGTCATAATCTTCGATATATGAATTAACACCCATCGCAGTTGAAAGTTGTGAAAAGTTCATCTGACCCTTATTCACTTTGCTTTTAATTATGTTAAGAGGCATAGTCATTCCCTTTAACATAGTATCCATACCATTAAGCATAATACTTGAAGATGTTTTGATCATGTTTCTAAAAAAACCAGCATGTGTTTGTGGCATATATGTTGTAGTGGCAATGCCTAATGATAGAGTCAGTGCGGTTACCAGAGATTTAGGGGCGATTAATGTTTTCATGCTGCAATCCTTATTTGGTTATTTTTAATTTGCTTGTTAAGTAATTATGTATTTAATTAAATACTAATAAACTAAATTTGGCAACGAGATACGGATGAGCAGTAAAAAATGCAAGATGAAATGCATAAATGCGAAGAAGTAAAATTTGTTGAGATGAGAGATGAGCAGAGATTTTTTTGCCAACATTACCGAACTAAAGTTTCAATAATGCCGTATTTTCAGATGTTTTTTAATTCATCATTTATCTGCGTAATCATAGACGTCACTTAACGCTATTTTTTCTTATAGTGTTCTAATGTTAACTTTAAGTTGTCACTCTGTTTCGAAGATAACGATATTTCTAAAAGATGTGTATTGATATTTACTGTCAAGAAAATCAATTCTGTTTGTAAGAACAGGGCTTACAGTATAAGCCCTGAGTGAGTAGCAGTATTCCAGATTAACTGGTTAATATAAAGACCTACGCAACTGCAGGCTGTAATAACTACTCATTTGCAATCGTAGTTGATGTGTAGTTGAGTCTCAAGTTATTTCTAAATGATCAGCTAGGGTAGGTTAGTGAATGAGCAATGGTTTCATCGAGCAGTTTTCAAATAATATGCGTTTTAATTACACGTCATTTGATCGAGTGGTCGTTAGAGGTTATGTTCAAAATTTGTATACTGAAGCTTAATTAGTTTTATTTTTGAGAAGCCTTGGCTTTAGAACACATACAAATGGTGTAATGAGGATATTAACAGATCAACTGAATGCCCATATAAAAAAACAAGCAGAAAATTATGGTGTTGAGAAATTGTGGTGGAATAAAGTTGATGGTGGAAAAAATGGAGCTAAATCAGATTACGTTAAAAAACATTTTGTAGGGGATGAGCCAGTTAAGGGCAACAAAGTGTATTGCATATTGGAAGCAATGGAAAGCACCTACAGTTTTGCGAATAGAGAATTATTAACTAAAAAAGGTAAAGTGTACAACAAGATATTTAAATGCAAAAAAAGGGTGAAGCATTATTACGTTTATTTTCATGATGAATTATTAGGTGGGTTATGCTATTTAAAAATCTGTTCTTATTTACCGTTTCCCTGCGAGTTTTATTTCAATGGTCATCAGTATATTGCACAAGAATTAGATAAAAAAGGCATTGGTTATAAAATGAAAGATAATGCTTTTGTTAAGGTTGATGATTTGGATGTTTTGAAGGAGTTGTCGTCGTCACTAAAGGGACAGGAAGTATTGGAAAGAATAAAATATTGGCAAGCCCGATTTTTCAAATTTGAGGAAAAAAGTTATTCAACATGCTCTAAATATTTGGAACATAATTGGTATTCATTACAGGTAGAGATTTGCAGTAATACGATTTTCAAATCAGCTCTACTTTGCACGAATCTTTTTGAATGTCTGATAGATAAATTTATACGCTTCGGATCGCCCGAAAGCTTAATTCAAGTATTTGATAAAAAAAGACTACCCAAAAAGACAAAAAGCAGTTGGCGTAAGTTTACCAACAACGGCTGCTTGAAACATTGGTTCGGAAAAAACTCAATAAAGATGTACAACAAGATAGGTTATTTTATACGCTTTGAAACAACAATTAATGATCCCAATTCGCTGGGATTACAGAAACCGATAGGTTTTTTACAGTCATATTACTGGAAAGGATTAGCGTGTAATAATCGATTTATGGGATGTTGTTCAGATGTTGATGTTTCATCATTGATGAAAGAAGAAGTTGAGCAATTAACAGAACCGGTCGTTGTTAAAAATGGTAAAAAAGTAGCGGCAATGGATTTGAGAAAAAAGCGTCAAATTGAATTATTTGGAGTCTTACTAAATCCAAAATATTCGATTCATGGGTTTAGAACCAGGGAGCTTTTGGTTGAATTACCAGGTCAATTTCGAAATTCTGCACAAATCCGCTATGAAATGGCAAAATTGAGAGCCCGAGGGTTGATAATGAAAGAAAAAAATCAATGTTTTTATAGAGTTACGTCACAAGGTTGGAAATGGCTTTGGGTCTCAATTTGCTCATCGAAATATTTTAACAACCCGCTTGTATCAATGGATTTCAGTGATGATGAAAAAAGTGAGTGCGCACAAGCATCAAAATTTGAGGAAAGTTGTCAGTTGCTAAATTCGGCGTTAAGTACTATAACAAAAGAGTTTGCTATGGCTTGATGGTGTTGAAAAGACGAGAATTTTATTCTCGTTTTTACTGACTAAAAACTTACTGACTAAAAACTTAACAGTACCAACTCCTCACATTCATCTTTTGCTTGGTTTCTGTGGATTCATTTTTTGACGTGCAATGGCTCTACGGTGTTGACTAAAAATATATTTGTCCAAAGAATTTTGGATGTTTTCTTCCAAATTCTCGAAGTTGATGGTAGCGGTTGTTTGGTTGTCTCTTTCTCTCAAACAGTCAATTTTACCAATAAAACAAATAGGGCTTGGGATTCGTTGTGATAAATACAATGACACTAATACTTGTTGATTGAGCTTTGGTAAAGAATTTGATTGCCATTCCATGCCGTTGGCATTTAACCAGACTTTATTTTTATCAGGTAATTTTTTATTGTCTTTGATCCATTCGCTCATTAGCCCGATTAATACGTCAACTTTTAATTCCAGTAGTGAGAGGTCTGGGTGGTGCGACTGTTTGTCGAGTTCAAGTGTTGCAGTCTGGTGGTCGTTGTGGTGCATTAATAAACGAAATAAATGATCATTTTGTAAGTTCATTTCATTTAAAAAAATAGTTTGGGGTATGGATTCTAATACTTGCCAGCCAATGGGAATTTTGCAATCAATGGTTAAGCCGTTATCTAATAAGTGCTGACTCATTCGCGTTTTCTTTTTAATTTGACAATGTCTCGATAAGCTCTGGTTGCCTGACGACCTTTTTGAACAGCTTTGAGTTCACCTCCCAGGTTTTTTACATGAGATTCACCTAAATTAGCTAGTTTTTGGTTGAGGTCAATCAGTGTTTGTAATAATTGATTGAAATGTTGAGTTCGATCTTTTTCTTCATGGTTATTAAAAAGATCCTCAATCATTTGTTGCCGTTGTTTTTCAAGTTTGATGACAGTTTCCCATTGGTTACTTTCGGCATTTTTCATCATTTGTTCTGTCATTTTGACAGTTTCATGAAGAGACTTGAAAACTTGTGGTGGTAATGGCATATAAAGAATATTTTTGTTTTTAGGTTGATGTTTCTATTTTAGTTAGGGTCGGTCTAAAACGCAAAGGATTATCGTTGATTATTTGAAAGTGAAAGAAGATGGAATCAACAACGAGCAGTTATTTATTGCCAGTGCCTTACTTTAAGTAGGTGACCATAATTATATTAACATTTTCACTCAATATTTTCCGCCCTTTGGCACTACTACTCTGACCGAATAGACCTCTATGCAATCAGAGCAGTAACACCAAAGGTCAAAAA
>JABHHM010000283.1 GCA_018671575.1 Methylococcales bacterium
ATAAAACAAAAATATATAATGACCTGGTTGCTAAAGGTGGACTGCCATTGCGAACAGGGGTATTAAGATTATTCAAAGAAGCCCGTGAAAAAGGAATTAAGCTGGCCATTGCGACAACGACGACCATTGATAATGTACATACTTTATTAAAAAGTACCATCGGTGACGAGTCTATTGAGTGGTTTGATGTCATTGCTGCTGGAGATGTGGTAGCGAATAAAAAGCCTGCTCCCGATATTTATCATTATGCACTTGAAAAAATGGCTTTAGATCAATCGCAGTGTCTGGTTTTTGAGGATTCGGAAAATGGTATAAAATCATCCAGTCAGGCAGGACTAGAGACAATTATCACCATTAATAATTATACCAAAAATCATGACTTTGATGGTGCTTTGATTGTTTTGGATGATTTAGGTGAGCCCGATAAAGATTTTAAAGTTATTGAGGGGGATGCCAAAGGTCACAAAATGGTTGATATGGAAATGTTGCAGAAGTTACATCAGCAAGCTTATGCAGGCTGATTGATTGTGGCTGAAATTATTGCAAAACGAATGTCGCAAATTCAGCCTTTTTATGTCATGAATATTCTGGCCAAGGCTAAAGCAATGGAGGCTCAAGGTCATGATATTGTTCATTTAGAAATCGGTGAGCCTGATTTTGTGACGGCAAAACCCATTGTTGACGCTGGTATTCATTCTCTCAATGCTGGTTTAACGCATTACACACCTGCTGTTGGACTTGCCTCATTGAGAGAGGCAATTGCTGAGTTTTATCATACAACGTATCAAGTATCGATAAATCCTGAGCAGGTCATTGTTACACCTGGTTCATCGGGGGCGTTGCAATTACTTTTATCTATTTTAATTAATCCAGGCGATAAAGTTTTATTGACTGATCCTGGTTATCCCTGTAATCGTCATTTTGTTAGGTTGCTGGAAGGTGAGGCGGTTAATGTTAAAGTTGATGCAACAACCAATTATCAATTAACGCCTGCATTAATCAAACAATATTGGGATGCAAAAACTCGAGCTTTATTAATCGCATCACCTTCAAATCCAACAGGAGCTATGTTGTCTGGGGATGAGCTACAGTCATTAATCTCCCAAGTTAATAAACATCAGGGAGTGATGATTGTAGATGAAATATATCATGGTTTGTGTTACGGCAAAAAAGCCCATTCAGCATTGGAGTATTCTGATGATGTTTTTGTGGTTAACAGCTTTTCAAAATATTTTGGTATGACGGGCTGGCGTGTTGGCTGGATTATCTCACCAGAAGCTTACATTGTAGAACTCGATAAATTGGCTCAAAACTTATTCCTTGCAACATCAACTACGTCACAATATGGGGCTATTGAAGCATTTTCTCCTGCAACAATGAATATACTGGAAGATAGGCGATGCCAATTTCAGCAACGTAGAAATTTCTTACTGAAAGCATTAAAAAATTTAGGTTTTGGTGTCCCTGTTGATCCTGATGGTGCTTTTTATATCTATTGTAATTGTGAAAAATTTACAGATGATAGTTTTTTATTCTGTCAGAAAATTCTTGAAGAAACGGGTGTGGCAATCACGCCTGGAAAAGATTTTGGTATTCATAATGCCTCAAAACATCTTAGATTTGCTTATACAACGTCTATTGAAAATATGGAAAAAGGGATAGAGCGGTTGGCAAAATTTCTAAAGCATTAGTGGTTTTTAGAAAATGGTGTTTGCTGATGTAAAAATAAAGCCAGTCGAGATAATTTCTTAATGGCATTGACTGATAATGTTGCCCCTGTGATGCCGTCTATGTGCTTGTCTAATTTGTGATCATTTGTCAAATGGGTTTTGTTGAATTGAGAGGTGAAAAATGGGTAGCGTACTTCACCACCTCTGCTTTCACGGTAAATTAAAATTTGTACTTTTTCGATGTGGTTGTTGCTAATGATGATGCCAACGGTGATGGGTTCTTCTTTGCCAGTTTCTTCGAGAATCCAAGCTGTTTTATTATGTTGTCCCCAATATCTGACTCTGAGTGTTCGGTATTTGTGATTTAATATTTTTTTGATGGGAGATTTTAGTTTTTTCGTTAGCCAGATGACTTTAGGTTTTGGTACTTTTTGTTGAAATGTCTCATCGATAAATTGTTTAGGTTCTTTAAAAATAGTGTCAGCAAATACCGAATGAGTTAAAAGAAATAAAAAGCAGCTGATGAATAATGTTCGCATGACTAATGCCCTTGTAAGAAAAAGGAGGAGGGGAGATAATATCCCCCCTCAGCAGGGAAGAGTCTACTAGAAATTATAACCTACGCCAAGATTATAACCTTTGGCAGTTGAGTTACTAGCGTTGTTATCCTGATTTTGGTAATCAAATTTTATGACAACATTTTCATGTGGCCAGTAGTTAAAGCCAATGTCGAATTGTTCTACTGAGGTGTCTGTTGAGCTGGCGGCTGTTTTATCGTATTCACTTAATCTAGCGAATAAACCAAATGAATCAGTTATTTTGAATGTGGGTTCAATGTAATAGCCATTTTGTTCTTCTGCGCCATTGCTTAGTCCATCGATATCCCATTGGGCGTATAATGCTTTAATGCCAAATTTACCCATATTGACAATGGCATGAGCTTCAATCAATAGAGCGCTGTTTGCTGTGGTAGATGCACCTTGTGAGAGGTCTGTTTGATATTGCAGTGTTGTAGCAAATTCCATTCCTGCAACGCCAGTCCATTTTATTCTAGCGGTATAAGCGAGGTCTTCTGCGGTCGCTTTGGCGACTTTTTGGCGACCACTTCTAATGCTTCCAGAAGTGTTATTTAGTCCTGATGTGATGGCAACATCATATTGTAGCCCTGGGGAAATTTCACCATTAAAACCAAGTCCTGCTTCCCACCATGTTGCAGGGATAATTTGTTTTTCGACATTGTTGCGTTCTACGCCATAAAAGGTAGGTGGTTCGTGAGTTTCATTGATGATGCCGACAGGTATTAAAAATAGGCCTGCTTTAAGGTGATGATTTCCAGCATAGTTGAAGTCGATAAATGCTTGTTCGAGTTCTACTTCTCCACCATTAGAACCATCATCTGTATCTTTAACCAATGCATGTTCTAATTCAAATTCAGAATAGAATTTGATTTTATCAGTAAATTTGTGGCCAAAAAATAAAACAAAACGATGAAAATCAATGGCCGCATCTTTTCCTTTGATATTGTTATAATGAAGCTCTCCATAGCCGCCAATGGTTGTTTTACTCTGAGAAGAAGAACTTGAGTTGCTTTCCATTGCGTCCGCTGTTGCTTCAATTTTAGCGTTGAGGGCATCAATTTGTGCTTGTTGTTTTTTGATGGTATTCCACATTTCTTCTGAATCGGTGGCAGCCAATGTAACATTCGATAACGAAGTCATCATAAAGCTGGATAAAAATATAAGTGTTTTTTTCATTGTTATTGCTACCTTTTGTGATTAATGAATTTCGAGAGGGATTATTTCATATTATTTTTTATATTGCAAATGCGAATCACTATTATTTGCAGTTCTATTGATAAGGGTTTGATATTTTTTACTTGATGAGTGAACGAAAACTACGAAACTCTTTTATTGCCAATAGGCATAAGGCAACTCGCAATAAATAAACTACCCATCTTACTGGCCTTTTTGTCCGTCTCCTTTACCACAAAAACAGTTGAGTAGAATGACTACACGCCTATTTTTATGGCAAAGAAGACGAAC
>JABHHM010000384.1 GCA_018671575.1 Methylococcales bacterium
GAGAACTCAGATTTTTGTCAAATCAAGGCATAAAATTGTCGAAAAAGCGCAGTTTACGTGTGTAAATGAGCATTTTGAGACCTTTTTTAACGCAGAGTTGGCGGAAAGATGAGTTTTCGGACAGCCTCCTAGTTTCACTCGAAAATACCTTGCTCTTGCTCCCAGTCCTGATGATGATACTGATAAATTGTATTAGAACCAAGACGATTCACTTTAATCTTTGCAAGATTATCAAAAAAATGTTGTCCGAATTCAAAAGCACCTAACATAATACCTTTTGTTACCCAACCATCATCAATGGGTAAAGAGGCAACTTGTGCTATTCTTTGTTTCGCTGACAGTCCATTTTTTGTCGCTATCGTCCATCCCCATTCACCAAAACTGGGGACATTATGATGATACTGTTCAACAGAATGATAACCCGCATGCTTTACTGTTTTACCAATACTCATGAAAGCATTTTTAGCATGATAAGGTGATGTTGACTGAATAGATATGACACCATCCCCCGCTAAAAGTTGCCAACATTTTGCATAAAATCGTGCTGAATATAATTTATCCAGATCGGGATGGCTTGGATCAGGCAAATCAATGATGATGGTATCGAATAACTTTTCCTGCTGCAATAATTCATCAACAGTTAAAAAAGCATCGCCATATTTAATGGTTAATCGATCATCTGAAAACGCTTTGTTATTCAATTCTATTAAACGTTGATTGACTATTTTTCCTTGATGTTTGATGGGTACTGAGAAGAAGTCAATCACCTCTTTGTCAAGATCCAATAAAGTGACTGCTTGAGGATTCCACATTAAAACATCTCTAAGAGCCAAGCCATCTCCTCCCCCAATAATCAATATTTTTTCATGTCTGGCAGAAGCCAGCATGGCAGGATAAACCAACATTGAATGATAGATTTTTTCATCTGCACTTGAAAACTGGGTTCGCCCATTCAGATACAAGGTCATCACGGGTGGTTTTGCAGGATTCATTATTCTCTCGGTAACGGTAATGTGTTGATATTGTGTATTCATTCGATAAATGACTTTATCCTGATACATCATATCTTCCATTTCAGCGTCCCATTGATTACCGTACTGAGCAATCACTATAATGACGATAATCACTGCAATATGAGCAGATAATAACAGGCTTCCAAAACGTATATGTTGACGGTATAAAAAATAAAATAACAAGCCCACCACTATATTAACACTGGCAGTAATGACAGCCGCAGTCATCGCATCCATTGACAGCATAAACCATACCCAAATAGCAGCCCCTGCTCCAGCCCCAATATAATCTGCACCATAGATAGACCCAACATTGTGTTCTAAATGCTGGTCGTAGACTTTTTCACGAATTCTCGCCATCAAAGGAATTTCCATACCAATCATTCCACCCAGCAAAAATCCCATGATATAAGGCACAAATTCTGCAAAATCCTGAAAAAAAGAGACCACACCGCCTTGAGGAACTAAATCAGGTGGCAAATTGAATATTTCAGCAATAACACTGGGGAAAATATTGGCTAAAGCAGTGATTCCTGCAAGTATTAAAACAGCTGTCGAACCACACAGTGCAATAATGACTTCAAGCCAGGCAAATGCGGTGAAAGGGGATTTGAAAATTCGTGAGACAAAAGCACCAATACCCATTGAAACAATCATGACACCAATCATCGAAAAAATAACTTGTTCGATTGCTCCAAGCACCCTGCCCGCATAATGTGATAATAAATATTCGTAAATCAAACCACAACCAGCAAGGATTGCCATGATGGAAAAAATAGCAACATCATGCCAAAAAAGAGACTGACCAAAAAACTTTAATCGCCCATGAAATAATTTTATGCTGATAGCAGTTCCTTAGAGATGGGCACAAAACAGGAAGTTATTTTGCGCTCATTCCTTAATTTATTTAGAAGTGTACGGATAAAGGGGGAAAATATAGTTTATACTTAGAATATGATGGAATTTGCCAAATTACTCATTTTATTGATACCACCCATTTTCATTTCAGTGGTGGTCATTTTGTTTATTGGAAAAAATATAAACCAATATAAGCAATTAATAACAAGTTATTTTTCTGAAAAGCCTACTGAATAATCAAATAAAACTGCTCACCTTTTTTGATCATACCCAATTCTTCACGGGCAATGGTTTCAACACCTTCCAGCCCATTTTTAACCATGATAATATCATTGGATATTGCCTGATTTTTTATTTGAATTTTGGAGTTTTCTGATAGCTGAGTTGTAATGCGCTGCTGTAATTGATCATACTTTTTCCAGCCATTTTCATCGAACCACAATAGATATTGTAATTCGACAAACATAGCCAACAATACAAGAACGATAATCTTACTCACTTCAATGATGTAAAAACAGAACGCCCAGCAAATTCAATCGAACCTGATTTATTAAATTGCTCTTCAATTCTGATTAATCGATTATATTTGGCAACACGATCAGACCTGGATAATGATCCTGTTTTGATTTGACCAGCATTGGTGGCAACGGCTAAATCAGCAATAGTAATATCCTCAGTTTCACCCGAACGATGAGAAACAATGGATGTATAGTTTGAGTTTTTAGCCAATTCAATTGCTTCAATGGTTTCAGTGAGTGTTCCAATTTGATTTAATTTAATTAGAATTGAGTTAGCAATCTGTTTATCAATGCCTTGTTTAAAAATAGAAGTATTGGTGACAAACAAATCATCCCCCACCAACTGGATTTTATCGCCTAAGGCTTCAGTCATCACTTTCCAACCATCCCAATC
>JABHHM010000388.1 GCA_018671575.1 Methylococcales bacterium
AATGAAAATCAACAAAAATGGAAAAAACTGGTACTCATTGGCGACTCTATTCTTTATGGATTATTTTTAATTTTATTCTTGTCCATTACCATTAAATTAGACTATTGGACAGGCTTTTCTTTTAACCCGCCTTGGTTAGCTGATTTTATGGCAAGTCCTATTAAATACTATTTTACCGCAGGATTTTTTACAGTCTTGATGATCTCCAGTCACTTTTTTGTCAGAAACCTAACCGCTAACATGGTGGCTAAAAAGTTGAAAACAATGACCATCAATTCATTTTTCAGAGGCAACCTGTCTGCGGCATTCCTAAAAAATACCAAGCCATGGAGAAGCATTTTTGCCTCAACACCTGCTGGCTGGGGAAGAGGATCTAAAAAGAAAATTCAGGCTGTTTTGGGCAATATTGATGGTTTTGTACAAACACTCAATGATAACTTTACCAATCCATCAGGAACAACTAAAACACCAACAACTGAACAACAAGAAAACACCAACCCAACAACAGAGGAAATGACTGAAACGGAAACTCTGGCTGAAAAATAACCATGGTAAAAATTGGTATTGATCTTGGCGGTACTAAGATAGAAATTATTGCGTTAAATCAACATAATGAAATTTTATTTAGAGAGCGCACAGCCACGCCACAAGGTCAATATCAAGAGACATTAAATAGTATTTATCAATTAGTCTTTAAAGCAGAAAATCAGCTACAAACAAACGCAACCGTCGGCATTGCCACACCTGGCGCAATATCCCCTTTTGACCACCGACTACGCAACTCAAATTCCACCTGCCTGAACAATCAAAACATCAAAGACGACCTGCAAAACAAATTAAACAGACAAATAAAAATGTGCAATGATGCTGATTGTTTTGCACTATCAGAAGCCATTGATGGCAACGCAAAAGATTACAACAGTGTTTTTGGAGTTATCATTGGCACAGGCACTGGTGCAGGTATTGTGATCAACAAACAATTACTTGCTGGTCCTAACGCCATTGCAGGCGAATGGGGACACAACTCTCTGCCTTGGCCAACACCCGAAGAACTACCTGGAAACACCTGTTACTGCGGTAAAAATGGTTGTATTGAAACCTTTCTTTCGGGGCCAGGACTAAGTAAAGACCATCTTTTGACAACCAACAATTTATTAACTGCTCAACAAGTTGAAAATCTTGCACTACAAGGCGACCAACAAGCAGAACAAACAATGCAAAGATATGAAAAACGCCTAGCAAAATCATTGGCGCATGTCATCAATATCATTGACCCCGACATCATTGTCTTAGGCGGTGGCTTGTCAAACCTTAATCGACTTTATAGGAATATTCCTAATATCTGGGGGAATTATGTTTTTTCAGACCACGTTGCCACTCATTTAGCCAAAGCAAAACATGGTGATTCGAGCGGTGTTAGGGGAGCTGCTTGGTTGTGGAATTAGAACCTAATTATATTGCATAAACCATGGATGAAACTGATATACATGAACATAATCTGTGCTCAGGGGATGTGCAATAAATAAACATCCAACTTGCTTGTTTTTTTGTCCACCTTTTTTGTTGCAAAAATAGTTGTATAGTTCGACTATACGCCTATTTTTGCGCCTCAAAGGCGAACAAAAATCCTGCGCAATTTGGACATTTATTTCTCCTCCCCTCACATCTATCAGGAGGCTGAATTAAACCAAAACTTTGGCCTGCAAATCTGCATGATAAGAAGACCTAACCATCGGGCCACTGGCAACATTTTTAAAGCCTATTTTTTCTGCCATTTCTTTCAACTGAAGAAACTCATCAGGATGAACATATTTTTTTACGGGCAAATGATGAATGGTTGGCTGTAAATATTGACCAATGGTTAGCATTTCACAATTTGAGTCGAATAAATCCTGCATGACTTGTTCAACCTCATCCATTTCCTCACCCAAACCCAACATAATACCAGACTTAGTTAATACCTCGGAGTTTTTTTCTTTAAACTGTTTAATCAAATTTAATGACCACTGATAATCAGCTCCAGGTCGCGCCGCTTTATAGAGTCTGGGCACTGTTTCCAAATTATGATTAAAAACATCAGGTGGTTGTTGACTTAATAAACCTAATGCAATTTGCATTCTACCCCGAAAATCAGGTACCAATATCTCAATTTTAGTCTCTGGATTCTGTTGTCTCACGGCTTTAATACACGCATTAAAATGACTCGCTCCACCATCCTTCAAATCATCTCTATCGACAGACGTAATCACCACATAACGCAATTTCATTTGAGCAATACTTGATGCCAAATACTCTGGTTCATTAACATCTAACTCATCGGGCCGCCCATGTGCCACATCACAAAAAGGGCAACGACGGGTACAAATATCCCCCATAATCATAAAAGTTGCCGTTCCATGACTAAAACATTCACCCAAGTTTGGACAGGACGCCTCTTCACAAACGGTGTTTAAATGATTATTTTTAAGAATTTTACGAATTTCTGAAACACCTTTTCCCGTCGGTGCTTTCGCCCTTATCCATGATGGTTTTCTTAATAATGTTTCACTCCGAACAATTTTCACAGGAATTTTAGAGGTTTTAGCAAAACCTGTTTGTTTTTTTGTTTGATTTGACATTTTACACTCTTAAAATAATAAAAAGGGGGGCGCAAAAAAGGTGGACAAAAAAACAAGCTAGTTGGATGTTTATTTATTGCGCATCCCCTTACCTTATTCTAACCCAGATCCCATCGCATGACATAATATCAACAATAGATCTGATGTTATTTTATCCATTGAATCATCAACCCCCAATAAAGACATCTGAGTCACCTTCAAAGCAGAATAACCACACACGTTAATATCATCAAATGGGGACAAGTCCATTGCCACATTTAAACTCAACCCATGATAACAACAACCTTTTCTAACTTTTAAACCGAGAGAGGCTATTTTATTACCTTGCACATAAACACCTGGTGCATCTCTTTTCGAGACAGCCACCACACCATGGTTTTTTAATAATTGAATAACTGAGTTTTCAATCAACTCAACAAACGACCTAATTCCCATATTTAGTCTTTTCAAATCAATCAGGGTATATATAATCAGTTGCCCTGGTCCATGGTAGGTCACTTGCCCACCTCTATCCGTTTCAACCACAGGAATGGCAGTTTTTTTTAACAAATGCTCTTTTTTACCACTTAAACCGAGCGTGTAAACGGCTGGATGTTGAACCACCCACAATTCATCATTATCACCTGACATTCTTTGACGGGTAAATGCTTTCATTGATTTCCAGACAGAAGTGTAATCAGCTAAGCCTAAATTTTTTATTTTCACCACGGCACTCATTGCTAGCCATATATTTAAGTATCGAAAAAATAAAGTTTTTTATTAGAATCAATAGAGTAAAGCCAGAGCCATAAGACAAACGACTCTGGCCTCTACATTTTGGATAATAATGAGGTAACATTCGCCACGGTAGCTAGGAGGTTGTCCGAGAACTCACTTTCCGCCGATGCTGTGTAAAAATGGTCTCAAAATGCTCATTTACTCATTCTACTTACTATTTTTATGGTAAAGAAGACAGACAAAAAGGCCAGTAAGATGGGTAATTTATTTATTGCGAGTTGCCTAAGTGAGATTTGATTATATCAAATGATCCACCAGCAATATCTTTTGGATAACTTGATTTATCAACATTATCGATGCTCTGTTATTTTTAACAAATACAAAATTATTGACAAATGAGAGTAACTAACAGGTAATGACAACTTATTTTATAATAATTTCAAGTATCGACAATATTGCAATACAACCGCATTAAAGCTAATACTTTTAATTAATTATCAATATGGCAGGATCTAATAGATTTTTGAACTTATATGCACTCAACCCATGAACTTTAAAATTGAGCGATTATATTTCCATCAACTCTTTTTCTTTTTCTTTTAATAACTCATCTACTTTGGCAACAAATTCATCCGTTGTTTTTTGCACGCTGTCCAATGCCTTTCTTTCTTCATCTTCTGATGCCATTTTCTCTTTGACCATACTTTTAAAATCAGCATTGGCATCTCGACGGATGTTTCGAATAGCCACTTTAGCACCTTCACCTTCTTTTCTGACAACTTTAATTAAGTCTTTTCTTCGTTCTTCTGTCAATGGAGGCAAGGGTATTCTAATGACTGTACCTGCAGTGGTAGGATTAAGACCTAAATTTGCAGACATAATAGCTTTTTCAATCGCTTGAATCATGTTTCTTTCCCAAGGATTGACAGCCAAAGTTCTTGAATCTTCAACGGTTACATTAGCAACCTGTTTTAATGGTGTATCAGAACCGTAATAAGGAACCATAACATGATCTAGTAAACTTGTGTTTGCTCGTCCAGTTCTGATTTTAGTAAAATCTAGTTTGAGTACCTCAATGGTTTTACTCATACGCTCACTGACATCTTGCTTTATTTCTTCAATCATTTACTTTCCTCCAAACTTTCAACCACTAGAGAACCTATTTCTTCACCATTAACAACCTTAGACAAGGCGCCATCTTCATTCATATTCAGCACTCTTAAAGGCATTTTATGATCCCGACACAAAACAATTGCGGTAGCATCCATTACTTTCAAACGATTATCCAATACTTCATTATACGTTAAGACTGGACAAAACTTAGCTTTTTTATCAGTCACTGGGTCAGCAGTATAAATACCATTAACTTTGGTGGCTTTTATCAACAATTCAGCACCAATTTCTATGGCCCTTAAGCTGGCGGCTGAATCTGTGGTAAAAAAAGGATTTCCTGTTCCCGCAGCAAAAATAACCACTCGACCTTTTTCTAAATGCCGTACAGCTCTTCTGCGAATATAATCTTCACAAACCTGATTAATTTTTATCGCTGACATGACGCGAACGTTTATTCCCAAACGCTCAATTGCATCCTGCATTGCCAATGCATTAAGCACAGTAGCCAGCATGCCCATTTGATCACCCGTAACTCGATCAATACCTCCCTCAGCCAAACCAGCACCACGAAAAATATTACCTGCACCAATCACCAAGCCAACTTGTACGCCAGCATTAACTAAATCACACACATCTTTTGCAAGTCGAGTAATAATGACAGGATCAATACCATAATCACCACTACCCATTAATGCTTCACCGCTTAATTTGATGACTATTCGCTTATACTTTAATCCTGACATTTAATTACCTTAATTAATTTAGCCTTTCACTTGAGCCATTACTTCTTCTGCAAAGTTTTCCTGTTTTTTCTCAATACCATCACCCACTTCATAACGAATAAAGCTATCAATGGTTGCACTTTCTTTTTTCAACAATTTTTCAATTGTCAAATCAGGTTCTTTTACAAATGCTTGTCCCAATAATGTGATGCCAGCAACAAATTTTCTAACCTTACCTTCAACCATTTTTTCAATGATATTTTCTGGTTTACCACTGTCTTTGGCTTGTGCCGTTGCAATATCTCTTTCTTTTGCCAACACATCGGCAGGCACATCAGAGGCATTGATACAGATTGGCTTACTGGCAGCAATGTGCATTGACAAATCCCGACCCAAACCATCATTTTCACTTGCAGAATCTACAAGCACACCAATTTTCACACCATGCAAGTAACTGGAGATTGTTCCTTCTTTTGATTGAACAATTTCAAATCGACGAATACTGACTTTTTCACCAATTTTTGTAATTAATTCTGTCTTTGCACTTTCAATCGCCCGACCGTCACTCAAACTTAAAGCTGACAATGCATCTACATCAGCAGGTGTATTAGCTAAAATACAGTCAGCCACTGAATTGGCAAATGATTTAAAGTTGTCATCTTTAGCCACGAAATCAGTTTCACAATTAATTTCAAGAATAACACCTGTTTTATTATCGTCTGATATTTTCACAACAATAGTGCCTTCAGCTGCAATTCGACTGGCTTTTTTATCTGCTTTTGCCTGTCCTTTTTTTCGCATTGCTTCAATCGCCGCATCAATATCACCACTGGTTTCTACCAATGCATTTTTACATTCCATCATCCCACAGCCAGTTCTTTCTCTAAGTTCTTTGACTAATGCTGCTGTTATTGCCATATTCTTTATCACCTTAAAAATCTAAATTTGAATCTAGGAAGCTGTCCAAGAACTCATCGTTCCTCCAACACTACATTTAACCCTCAAGAATCGTCGTGGAAAATGGTCTCAAAATACTCATTTACACTGGTAAACTGCACTTTTCCGACAATTTTATGTCTTAATTTGGCGAAATGCTAAATTTTCGGATAGCCCTCTAGGGAACGGAAATTTAATTACCGCTCCTAAAATCATTAATTCGACTCATGAAATGAATTTTCTCATTCCATGAAAAAACATTATGTTACAAACTATGCCGCTGTTGCTGGCGCAGTTTCTTCGGCGGATTTTTTGTTGCCAGCCATTGGATTGCCCTTTTCATCCAACTCTACAAATTCACTCACATCGGTCATTTGCAATGAACTTGTTTTACCATCAAGAACGGCATCCGCAACACCTTTAACGTACAATTGTACCGCTTTCATTGAATCGTCATTACCAGGAACAATGTAATCTACGCCATTAGGTTGGTCATTGGTATCAACGACGCCAATAACAGGAATACCAATTTTATTGGCTTCTTTAATGGCAATATTTTCATGGCCAACATCAATAACAAATAAAGCATCTGGAATATTTGTCATATCTTTAATGCCACCAAAACTTCTTTCCAGCTTATCCATTTCTCTTTTACAACCAAGAGCTTCTTTTTTATTAAACTTCTCAATGGATCCATCAGCAAACATTGCTTCAAGATCTTTTAATCTTTTTACTGATTTTTTAATGGTTCTGAAATTAGTCAATGTTCCACCTAACCAACGATGGTTTACATAAGGCATACCACATCTTTCAGCCTCTTCTTTAACTATTTTGTGGGCAGCTCGTTTAGTGCCAACAAATAAAATATTGCCTTTTTTGGCAATTAATGAACCAACAAAATTCATTGCATCATGGTACATAGGCAATGTTTTTTCTAGGTTAATGATGTGAATTCTATTGCGTTGTCCAAAAATATAAGGGGACATTTTTGGATTCCAATATTTTGTCTGGTGTCCAAAATGAACTCCAGCTTCGAGCATTTCTCGCATTGTTACAGTAGGCATTGATATTCTCCGTAATTGGGTTAAGCCTCCATATATCCCATAAAACAACTAAAAACTTTTCAGCACCCTGATTTATGTGTCGATATATGTGTGAATTTTATTTTTTAAGTTAAATGTAAGCAAGAGATAGGCACAAGAAGATATATTTTCATCAGATTGCTATGAAAATTGATAAAACCCGAATTCGTGAACATCTCATTGATATAGATTTAACGTGCGTTTTATACCACAATAAGCAACTAACAACAATCCCAAAAATTATTTTTCCAAACTTACTCTACCGACCATTGATCACCCAAAAACAACAGCCCATCATTTTTTTCAGCGAATAATATGTTGATGTACTATAGTAAAAGTTAGTGATAAAATATTTTTTGCCATGAGAAACATATTTTTATATCGGTGACCTGTATGGGACAATTTAAAACGTCGTTAATTATTTCATTGACTATTTTACTCAATTTTAACAACTGCTTAGCAGATAATAATCAACTTCGTCAATTTAATGAAAAATATTTAAACCTTACAGACACAGACACCTACCACACACTTATTCATATCAATAAAAAAAATCACATCCCATCTGCCGCACGATTGAATGGCGAGCACTATATAAAGGCAGGTTATCGACAAATTAAAATACAATCTTTTTCACAGAATCATGTCAACAAAACAGCACTGGATGTAGCAAAAAAATTAAGCACCATTGATTTCGCTTCTCTATCAAACTGGAAAAACAAAAAAAAGCTAAGCAGAGCATTCATCAAAGCCAGAGACCACCACACTATTCCATGGCAATTTAATGGAAAAACCATCTACAGAACAGCTTCCTGGCTATATCCACATGATGGTAATTCAGTACGGGCTGAAAATATTCAACAAAGCCTAAATCACTTCAAATACCCTGAAGTTAAGAAATTATTTGTTTTTGGTGATTTATCTGCTCACACCATGAACAGTACAGATGGAATCGTTCACTGGTGGTATAACGTGGCAGTAGTTGTCGCTATCAATGACGAAATTTATGTCATTGATCCAACAGTGAAATCCAACCAACCCATTACCTTAAATCATTGGCTGGAAAAAATCTCCCCCAACGGAACCTATTCTTTAAAATTCTCTCTTTGCCACAGAGACACTTTCAGCCCAATCAATCAATGTAATACGCCACGAAAAATATCTGCTCAGGCCATGCAATCACTCAACCAGGCATATTTGAATGTTGAATTCAAAAACTTAGCCATCCTAAAAAGAAACCCTTTCTCTGAATTATTGGTTCACTCACCTTATAAAAAACATAAGTGACAAACTCAGAAGAACTTCAGAAATAAACAACAGCCCCTTTACATTTTTCCACACTGAATATTAGAATAAACTTATTGTCTTTATCTAACTTAAGGATTATAGTGTTTTTCATCTTCATGATAGTCAATTTCACTTTTAATCACCTACACTTATGATAAACACCAAAATTATTTGTACCATTGGACCGGCCACTGAATCTTACGAAATGCTGAATGAAATGCATAAAAGTGGAATGAACATCGTCCGTCTCAACATGTCACATGGCACTCATGAATGGCATGAAAAAATCATCAAACAAGTTAAATCTCTCAACAAAAAATTAAAATTCCCCATTGCTCTATTATTAGATACTAAAGGTCCAGAGATACGCACAGGAGATTTAGCCAATAATTTAGACTTAAAAACAGGTGAAAAAATTTGGGTTAGCGTCAAGCATGATGTCGATGTTGAGCACACATCATTCCACATAGATTACGAAGATTTAATTCACGATATGAATATTGGAGATAAAATCACCATTGACAATGGACTGATTAACCTAAAAGTTCTGGAAAAAAATGACCGAATGATGCATTGCAAGGTCATTGATGGTGGTGTTTTAAAAAGTAAATCTCATGTTAATTTACCTGGAATCAGAGTCAATTTACCAGGCATCACTCCAAAAGATAAAGAAGACATTTTATTTGGCCTAAAACAAAATGTTGATTTTATTGCCTTATCATTCGTCAGATGCGCGGAAGATATTCTACAACTCAGAGAGCTCATGGGTAAGAAAAATGGCAAAATAAAAGTCATTGCCAAGATAGAAGATCAGGAAGGTGTATCCAATCTACAGGAAATCATAGACGTATCAGATGGCATTATGATTGCCCGTGGTGATTTAGGGGTTGAAATAGACATTTCTTTATTACCCAATGTCCAACGTAAAATTTCAAGAATGTGTGCTGAACAAGGTAAACGAGTCATTGTTGCCACTCATTTATTAGAATCTATGATCAAACATCCCCTCCCTACAAGAGCCGAAGTCACTGATGTCGCCAACGCCATCTACGAAGAAGTAGACGCCATCATGTTATCTGGGGAAACCACTGTTGGCAAATATCCAATCAAGTGCATTCAACAAATGGTGAATATTGCAAAGAATGCAGAATTAACCAAAGGCCTTCAATTTCACCAAAACTTAAATATCAACACAGACAAACAACACGTTGCCACATCTGCGGTCAAGTTAGCCGAAGCCATTAATGCACAAGGAATTATTGTCATTACTCGACGAGGCATCATGGCTGACTTTGTTACCAACTGTCGACCATTTCAAATCCCAATTTATGCTTTTACCAATGTCAGCCAAACCCGAAGAACATTGGTATTGAACAGAGGCATTTCCCCTTATCGAATCACCTTTAGCACCAATCCTGAAAAAACACTGCAAAATGCATTTAGCATTCTAAGAAAACGGGAACAAATGCAACCAGGGAAAAAAGTAGTGGTTATTTCTGATGTATTGGTTGACGGTAGCCAAGTCGATGCCATTCAGATTAGAGAACTACCAGCCAGTGACGATTAAAAATCATTGTTTTTTTGACACGTTATAATAACATGAAATATAATCTTTTAAGCCCTCAGCAAAAGACTATAATTATCCAAAGAAGGCTTATCCAAGAACTTATATTCACGGACAATCTCCCAGAAAAATAATTTAATTTAACAGGATATATCATGCAAACCCATAAAAAAATACTCTCATTATTGTTCTTAATCATTTCCACACAATTGACCGCCTGCGCAGTGACTGAAGTCACCTCCACAACCAGTGGGGCAGTTGACACCGTCACACCTGACATCACACTCAATAGTTTTGTTAATGACCGTTACATTGCCATTCGAAGTGAAGCGGCCAGAGGTTATGGTGAACATTTAGACGTTCTTGCTCAAATGACGGGGACTGATCATTTAAAATTGAGCCAATGGATGAAGCAAAATTATAACCAATTATTTTCCAGCGCCAATCCACAACAGCTCATTCAAGCATTGAACGTAGCGCCTAAAATAAATACTTAATTGGCTTTTCAAAATACCATGAAAAACATCAAACTCCCCACCATAGCAATCATTGCATCGGCATTATCTGCCGTTTTCATGGTGATACCTTTTTTTGGCAAATTAATTGCTATGCCATGTGCAGCCATCGGCATTGGTCTGGGTACATTTTCGTGGTTTAAAGATGATCAAAAAATATTGAGTGCAGCTGCGGTTGTTTTGGCATTGGTCGTTATTGTCATGAAATACGTCATTGTTACGTTAATTTTATGCGCTCTAATTGCCGCAGCCTATTTCTATTTCACCAAAAAATCCTCTTCAAAATAATATGTTTGTCCAACGGTTTGAACTTAATCAGTTAGGCCAGGATTATGTTGTTGGTGATATTCATGGTGAATACCACCTATTACAACAGGAACTGAACAACATTGGCTTTAACCAATCGATTGACCGACTATTTTGTGTGGGGGACTTGGTTGATCGTGGAAAATACTCCTCTCATGCCATCAAATGGCTGAACAAGCCCTGGTTTCATTCCTGTCGTGGCAATCATGATGATTTTTTACTACATGCCTATGCAGACAACAATTTTGACCTTAACTTGTGGACATCAACCAATGGTGGCAAATGGTGGAAAACCATTGATGAAAAAACACAATATGAACTCTATGAAGCTTTTTTATCAATGCCAATCGCCATTGAAATCGAGAGTAAAAAGGGCATCATCGGCATTGTACATGCAGACGTTCCCGCCCAACTATCATGGCAAGCTTTTACCAAAGCATTAGAGCAAGACAACCAAAGTGCTTTTGAACATGCCCTTTGGAGCCGTAAAAGAGCCTATGGAAAAGTCACCAACCCCGTTGCAGGAGCCTTCAGAGTATTTTGTGGCCACACGGTGATGCACGATGGTTGTTATATTGTTCGTGGCAATGTATTTTTTATTGATACTGGCTCAGGCTATCAATCATCTGATTCAATTCTCACCTTATTACCCATTGATATCTGATGCCAGCCATCATCCCAGAAAAATCAGTTGATTCTACTTTATGCATCCCTGGGAGGTTGTCCGAGAATGCAGGTTTTCGCCAGAACAAGGCAAAATTTGATAAAAAAGTGCAGTTTACTGGTCTAAATGAGATTTTTGACCGACATGAATGTCGGAAACCCAGTCCATTGCAGGAACAAATGGCTGGAGAGTCAGGTTTTAACTCTATGTCTGACGGAAAGATGTGTTCTCAGGCAACCTCCTAACACTGATTCGCCAAGGCTTTTATCATATGGGTAATACGATTTTGTCTAAAAAAACTGAAAAAACATTGAATGATCAACACCATGAACAGACACGCGACAATTCAACTAATTTTTCTAGCATCATAAAAAATACTCACCCCAATGACTTTTTTAAAAAAATACCCCATTATTCGACCCAATTTAAAGTCATCATCTGGGCTCTGTACTTTTTAATCACTGCTTTTTTTGCCTCCTCACTCGACAACCTTAAAATTGACATGTCGCTAGAGTCATTTTTTGCTGACACGGAGCCAACCAAACAAGCTTACGACCAGTTTCGAGCTTATTTTGGCAGCGATGAAGTGGTTTATATCATCTACAAAGCATTGGATGGTGATATTTTTTCCAACCCATCCTTAAAAACCCTTCAAACAATCCAAAATGATCTGATCAATCACAATCTAAAATACCCTGAACTAAATTCAGTTTTAAATCACATCACCGAAGTTAAAACCCTATTGAATGTGCAATACATGGAAGCAACGGCGGATACATTGATTTCCAGAGACTTTATTGGCAATAAAATTCCATTAAGTGATTCTCAACGTCATATAATCAAACAACAAGCACGCAACCATCCTGACTACCCTCTGATGTATTTTTCAGATGATATGCAATATGGTGGAATTATCATTAAGACCGACTTCAATGCTCAGAAACTCATTCAAGCCAATGATAATACAACAGAGACACACTCCCTTGATGAAGAAGACTTTGAATTTGATGAGACATTAACCAACCTAGACAATAACAAATTAACGCCACACACATTCATACAGACAGAAATGACAGAGTACACTCCTTTCTTAAATGCCATCAAAGCAATCACCCATCAACCTGAGCATTTAAAAAATTTGAGCTTTCACCCAACGGGTCGCCCCGTCATTATGTCATTTTTTGGTAATGTCATCATTGATGAAATGGCCATTATATCCACTGCAACGATCATCATCATATCCATTGTTTTATGGATTTTGTTCAAGTCATTTTGTGCGGTTGTCTGGTCAATCACCATCATTGTTACCTCATTGATCTGGACCATGGGACTCATCTCGTTAACAGGTGTCACCATGAGCGCCATGGTACAAATTATTGTATTGCTCACTCTGGCTGTTGGTGTATCAGACTCGGTACATATTCTTTCGGGCTATTTATATTTTAAAAACCAAGGAGAATCTCATACCCAAGCAATACTCTCCGTTTACCGAACTTCTGCCCTCGCCTGTTTTTTAACCAGCATTACCACCGCTATTGGTCTAATGGCTTTGATTTTAGTTCCAATTGAACCAGTACAAAACCTAGGTATTTTTGCATCCATCGGCGTATTTTTCACCTTTATAATTTCTGTCGGCATGTTGCCGTTGATGCTGAACATTTGGAGTCCTGAAGCCACGACAAAAAATCGGTCACCCCATTTAATTCAAACAATCTTACAAAAAAATGAACATTTCAGCTATCAGTACCCCAAAATAATTCTGTCGCTATTCATTGGACTTTCTATTATTTTACTATTTGGTGCAAGACACGTTTATGTTGACAGCAATCTGATTACCATCATCAAAAAAGACGAACCCATACGGCAGGACTTTGACCTAGTTGATCGAGTCATGGCAGGTATTGGCACCATTGAAATATTGGTTGACAGTGGCAAAACTGATGGTATTAATCAACCCAATATTTTACAAGCCATGGCTGATTTACAAGATCATTTAGAATCAAGCTATGGCAAATTTGTGGTAGACAGCATGTCTCTGGTCAATGTCACCAAAGATGCCTATAGAACACTGAATGAAGGCAAACCAGATTATTTCATTATTCCGAACAACCCCCGAGTTTTGCAACAAACATTGTTTCTTTTCAACAATGCCAATAGCAATGACCGACGCCAATTGGTCACCGACGATTATCGCTACGCCAGAATTCAACTCAACACCAGAAACTTCGGATCGAAACAAGGTTTAAAAATTCAACAGAACATTCAACGAGACATTGACCGCATCATGTCTCCATTGAAATCATCATATCCCAATTTGAATGTCAGTTTAACAGGTCAATTACCCTTATTAACACTGATGGTCGAGTATATCAGCTGGTCTCAAATCAAAAGCTTTGCTATCGCTTTAGGCGTTATTTCTGTTCTTTTATTACTGGTTTTTTCATCTGTTAAAGTCGGCTTAATTGCCTTATTTCCAAACATTTTCCCCATCATCATGATCTTTGGAGTCATGGGCTACATGAAAATACCGCTGGATATGGATACCTTACTCATCGCCCCCATCATCATCGGCATTGTGGTTGATGATACGGTTCACTTTTTAACACACTATCGACTGGCATTTCAACGTACTCAATCCATTCAAGAATCCATCGTTACTGCATTTCGAGAAGCTGGCCAGGCCATTACTTTTACCTCGCTCATTCTGTCGCTAGGATTTCTAACCTTTATTTTTTCTGCCCATCAGGGTTTAAGCCATTTTGGTTTTTTAAGTGCCATTGCCATCATGACTGCATTATTGACCGATCTACTACTCTTACCATCACTGATTATTTTATTTAAAGCGAAATTCACCTAACAGGCTTTACCATGAAACAACTTTCCACCATTAGCATTCTTTTTTTATTAAGCTTAACCATGCAGGCATCAGCTGAGCCACTCACTGCCAAACAAATCATGCAACAAGTTTCCGATAGAGATGACGGCACAACAGCCATGTCTACCATTAAATTACTGACTTGCAACTATGTCATTAAAAACAAAAAAACACGATGCAACAACAAACCAAGAATCAAACAACTAGAAAGTATTCGGAAAGATTTTGGCCCCGCAGAAAAAGACCACAAAACATTGTCTATTTTATTAAAACCCGCCAATGAAAAAGGCATTGCTTTTTTGCAATATGACTATGAACAACAAGGCAAAGAAAGTGACCAATGGATGTATCTTTCCGCACTGGGAAAAATCAAACGAATTATTTCTGGATCTTCAAATGAGCCTAAAAAAGGCAGTTTTTTTGGTACAGAAATCAGTTATGAAGATATAGAGTCACGCCATATAAATGATTATACTTACAAAATAATGGCTGAAGAAGTTTATCAAAAACGACCTTGTTGGGTCATAGAAACCACCCCAAAAAAACAACGGGCCAAAAAAAGTAATTACAGTAAATCACTCAACTGGATTGACAAAGAACGCATGATTGCGTTGAAAATCATATTATTTGATCGAGGTGGTAACAAAATAAAACGCATTACCAATTATAAAATTCGCAAACAACAAAATATCTGGTTAATTTCCAAAATGCTGGTCAATAATCTCCAAAACAAACGAATGACACTCATGAGCATCAACTCTACCATCATCAACCTGCCCATTCAGGACAATATCCTAACCACTCGCACACTCACCGACAAATCATTTCGTGAAACAAGCCTAATTAAACTACGCCAGAAAACCCAATAAATGATTTCTTTGCGCACTAAAAAAGTCTTATCCCACAGGGGAATAAGTTTCGTTCGAACAAACGCGCGATTCAACCCAGCTTTAATTTTCACATTATTTATTTTTTTTGTAACCCCCATTGGTCACGCCTCACTTGATGCCGATGAACTCATCAATGAAGACTCTTTTGAAGATGCCTTTGACGAATCATTTGAAATCGAAACAGAACAAACTGAAAAGACTACATTTCAAAACAATAGCCGTCTACTACGATTTACTTTTGCCCATGAAATAGGTTATCACCCAGACAACACCAACAAACTGCCTGTCAATCGTTCATCCTTACGACTAGAATGGGAACACTTAATCACACAACAAATTTTCTTTAGATTTGATGCCAAAATGGCTTATGACTTTGCTTACGATCACCACCAATACCCTGTAGCCACCACACAAAATTACCGTTTTCAAAAAAAAATACGGGAAATGTATTTTCAATCAACCCATCAAAAGATCAGTGTAAAAATAGGCAAACAAATTCTAGTTTGGGGTGAAGCTGATGGAGCTATTGTCACCGACATCATTAGCCCACGAAACCTCACTGAATTTATTTTTCAGCCCATTGAAGACACTCGAATTGGGCAAATCATGCTCACAATCGACTATTTCAGTCACAACCACCACTGGACATTATTATTAAATCCAGACAGAAAAACCAATCAATTTGCCTTACCTGGTCATGAATATGCGCTATTTAACCCATTACAAAATAATCCACTGATTAATTTAACAAAGGAACAAACACCAAAAACCTCTTTATCTGACATGGAAGTGGGTCTTCGCTGGAAAAAAACTTTCTCGGGACATGATGTTTCTTTCATGCTGGCAGAAGTTACCAACAACAACCCTGTGCTTGCCTCTCAGACAATACAAAACCAGCAGATCACATTACAACCCATTTTCACTCGTTACCAAATGCTGGGTTTTGCCATGAACTGGACTGATGAACAAACACTGTTCAAAATAGAACTGGCAAAAAAGTGGAACAAAACTTTTCAAAGCAAAGAATTATTAGTCAACCAAGGACTCTTAAGAAAAAACACCATTGAATGGATGCTCGGTATTGAATACGATGCCAATAATGACTTTTATCTCTCATTTGAATTATCTGACCAATGGATTCAGGATTGGTCGGCTAAACTCATCAACCGTCAACATGAAAGTAATTTTTACACTATTTTCAGCAAAAATTTTCTCAATGAAACACTCAAAACACAATATGTTTATATTTACCAAATTCAAGACCAAAACGCCATTCACCGACTCCAAACCAGCTATGATATTAATGATCAATTGAAAGCCCATATTAATTTAGCCACTTTTGATATTCGCAGCTCGACCAGTGTATTGAAAAATTTTGAAGATAAAAACAGGATTTCAGTAAAATTGGAATGGACGTTTTAAGCTGGAACAATCGATCTTGACAAATTTGGAGTGGTCATGCCACCTTTAAAATGTATTCTTGGTTTTCTATCCATGTTACGTCATAGCCAAGTATAGAAGCCTGACCTTTAGTGACCATTTTAAAATATAAAAGCCTACCCCCTCCACCTTATAACCGCTTCATGATGATGCCTACTTTAATAACAAATGCTTATAAGGAGAAATTCATCTGGTTTTCTGAATTGAGTTAAATATAGATCAATTGAATGAATGCTAAGTTAAAAAGTAGCATTTTTCATCAACAATAATCAGGGAAATCAGTGTATTATATTACTTTATGCGTCTATTAATTTGTTTTGAAAAACTTTGTTTTTCCGATACTTAAATTATTGGTCATTGACACTTGTATAGTGATCGCTAGGTTTGGCTAAATTTAAACCAACAATTAAGTGTCATTAGCAAATCCAACCTAAACAGACACAATCCTTCTCAATTGCATATCATACCGATAATGCTGAATTTGCTGAGTTACTATTAATTCAATTGCTCGGTTAATCACATCAATAGGAACGATAAACCATTCACGGGGTTGATGCATTTTACCTTTACCATCAGCTACTTTTAAATCTAAGCAGGC
>JABHHM010000391.1 GCA_018671575.1 Methylococcales bacterium
GACAACTAATGAGAAGACTCGCCCCTTTCTAAGGCTCACAACAGAGGACTGTGTTACTGGCTGATTTGATGAATCTATTTCCTGTTGATTGGCGTGAATAGAGGGGTTCGGTTTGGGTTTTGAAGCTTAAAGGTTAATGAAAAACTTCATTGATAGTTTCTGCCGTCAATACATTTTCAGACCATTGCTCTAACTGTTCACTGTCAGCATCGGTAATTCGAGATTCTAATTCATTAGATAAATCACCAAACTTTTTTTTCATTAGACGAAGCAGAATATTGGCTTCACCTTTTTTAATACCAATTCTTTCAATACTGGTAACATATCTCACTTTCAGTTCCTTTTCAAATTGTTGTAATTCAGTTGAAAATTCATCATCAATGCCTTTTGGCAAGGCAATAACCCAATCAATAAACCTGAATAATGCAATGATTATAGCACGATCATAGCCATTTTTATACAAGGCTTTGACCAACTTCATTTTCCAAACTTTCCGTTTTTCAGATTGTTTGATATTAATTGATTTTAAATGAGCAGTGACAATAATGGAAAAAATATTGCTGGCATTGTCAATGGATTGCTCTTGATCTTCAAAATCGAGTAATTTAATAATGGGGAATTTGAAATTTAACTCACAGCCCCAGCGATTATGTTGGTATTGCTGTGGTTGATAATTTGGGTCAGGATCACATAAAATAGCTAAGCTGACGACCTCCTTGTTGTGTTTTTCAGCAATACGGCGATTGTAAATAAACATCCTGAAACCAAAGTCAGATTCTTTGTAACCTTGTACTTCAATATGAACCAATAACCAAGTTTCAGCACCGTCTTTTAAAAACACCTTTACCAGCTTGTCTGCATAGCGTTTGCCAATTTCAGCATCTTGAGTGATTTTTTCAAGTTCGTTGTCTAAAAACTCATAGGGCTTATTCCAATCAATTTCAATTGCAATGTTACAAAAAAAGAATGACATAAACTCTGGGAAAAATTGTTCAATAATTTCTTTCCATGGGCTGTCGTATTCGTTGAGGGTATTTTGATTTTTAGACATCTTGTTGAACTTTGCTCAAATTTAATCACATTCTATCAGTCCTCAAATAAATAACCAGATAATGACATTATATAGTCATTAAATTTAACCTATAATTTCAAACTACCATCATAAAAAAACAGAGACAATAAAAATGTTTGAAACCGGATCAAAAGTTGGCAATGATGAACGCTATATCATTCGCCAAAAGCTGGGGCAAGGTGCGTTTGGCGCAGTCTATCTAGCAGAAGACAGTATTACAGATACCACGGTTGCCATAAAAACCATTCCGCCAGAAGTCACTCGTGACAAAGAAGAAATGGCTGATCTAAAACGCAATTACAAATTGGTTCATAAACTCAAACACCCCCACATTGCTGCTCTGAATACTCTGGAATTTGATAAACAGTCTAATGAACATCTGTTAATCATGGAATATGTTCAGGGAGAAAGTCTGAAAGCCTGTCGTAAAAAATACCCAGAGCGTAAAATGCCGATTGATGATGCCGTCAAGATTGTGAAGCAACTCGCTTCAGCAATTGATTTTGCCCATCAACAATCAATTTTGCATCGGGATATAAAACCAGAAAACATCATCATTACAGCGAATGAACAAATTAAATTACTTGATTTCGGCTTGGCATCAGAAATTCGTTCCACCGTATTAAAAAAATCAACCACATTGGATGCCCTTGCCAGCGCAGGAACACGAGTCTACATGGCACCAGAACAGTTTCTAGGGAGACCAGCCACAAAGGCAGTTGATTATTATGCTTTGGGCGTATTATTTTATGAGCTAGTGAGTGGACACTTGCCTTTTGATTCAAATGATGTGGGAATACTGAGAGATGCCGTCTGTAATGTTGATGTAGAAAAGCTGGAAGAACTCAACAAAGCCCAAAATCAAATCATCATCAAAGCCTTGGCAAAAAAGCCTACAGATCGTTATAAAACAGCGAAAGAATTTGTTGATGCACTGGAAGCGACCTTGCAACCAGCATCATCCCCGTTGAAATTTATAATACCTGGTTTGGCTATTTTGGGACTAGTCATCGGAGGTGTTTTCTATAATTCACAACAAACGCCCATCACCAGTTTATTCGCCCAATTAGATACCAAGTATCAATCCCGAAATATCAAAAACATTGCTTTACTCCCTCGATTTCTGAATTGCAACGAATCCATCTACGAAACCTACAAAACCAAAATGGTGAACCAGTCGGGCATTAAAATACTGGAACGTAAAATGTTATCCAAAGTGTTGAAAGATCAGGATATCGCCAATATATATAATCGTAACATGGAGAAAGTAACCGAACTGGGGTTAGATGATTTAACCCAGTCACAAGCCATTGTGGTGGGCAAATGTATTAATAACCAGTTGTATATGCGTTTGATAGAAAGTAATACAGGCACATTACTTGGAGCATCGGAAGTTAGAGTCAACAATACACTAGACAAGATAGCAACCGCCAATACAATCAGAACAACACAACCCCCTGTGATAGAACCGAAAACTACCCAAATCAGTAAAGGTGAATTAAAGCTCAGTAGCATACCAAGTACAGTGAATTGGTATATGGATGGTACTTTCATGGGAACAACGCCCAGTACAACAGATGATTTAGAACCTGGCAAGCATCTATTGAAACTCAAAAAAGATGGTTACCAAACCCGAGAAGAAGCGGTGATGATACGTTCGGGAGAAACCACGAGTTTACAATTTAAACTGAAACAGCTGATCACCACAGGGAGTTTACGACTCAGCAGTGACCCGACAGGAGCTAACTGGTACATGAATAATATATTGATGGGAACTACGCCAGACACAGCCAAAAACTTGAAAGCAGGGCGTTATGAAATTCAGTTCAAACATGAAGGTTACAAAAATAAAGAAAAAACAGTCTTTATTTCAAAAGGTAAAACCAGTTCACTGAATGCCAATTTAACCCAATTGGTCACAGAATTTGGATTGACAGTGAACACAACGCC
>JABHHM010000394.1 GCA_018671575.1 Methylococcales bacterium
ATATACAAAAACCTTGATATTTCTGTTTTTCAAAGAAGGAGGCATGAAAAAATCGGGCGTAGAGTGTAGTGACCAAAAAAAATTAACATTAATATATTTATCAATATGTTACGATTTATTTGCCGAAAGTTGGGCTAGGCATTGATTAAATTCTACTTGATGTTTAGAGGACAGGATAAAATGAAAAACGCCCCATTGTTTATTATAATGCTAATCGTTGCACCAATTATCCACAGTGCAGAAAATACACATCAACTCGATACCGTCACAGTAACGGGTACTAAAACGGGTATTACAAATCTGCAAACCACTCCGATCAGTATTACCAGTTTTGATAATGTTGATTTATTTGAACGGAGTATTGGCAGTGTCAAAGAACTAACTCATGCAACACCTGGACTCTCTATTGCTGAAAATCAGAACTTTACTCAAGTCTATATTCGGGGTGTCGGTACCAACAATATTTTTACAGGCTCAGACACAAGCAGTACCGTACACTATGATGGAGTCTATATGTCTCGGCCAACAATGGTAATGAATGACTTTAATGATATTGAGCGCATTGAAGTTCTAAAAGGGCCACAAGGGACTTTGTATGGTCGAAATTCCGTGGGAGGAACCATTAACATTATCCCCACTTTACCAACAGAAGAATTTCGTGCAAAAGCCAGCCTTGATTTGGGTAATTTTCAAGCAAGGCGACTCACAGGGTCCGTTAGTGGCTCATTGAATAATGATGACACAATGATGGGGGGCGTTTCATTCTTACTTAATGATTCTGATGGTTATGTTAAAGATCTTTCCACAACGGCAACATCCACGCTTGCAAATGAGGGCAGAAAAGGTGCTAGAGGTACTATACGTTGGCGCTTTATGAAGAATGCCGAGTTTATATTAAGTACAGATTATCTTGATCTGAACGAATCTCCCCCCATCAACAAACCCATTTATCGCTTATCTGATGGTTCAGCACCAACGAGCAATCCATTGTTTATTAGTGATCCTCATTCCGTTAGCTTATCATTCACACCAGAAATTGCTTTGACTAATTATGGTACACACGCCAAGTTTATCTGGGATATTTCTGATCAATATAAACTAACATCCATTAGCGCACGTCGTGGAATGGATTATAAAATACGTGTTGATGCTGATTTTACAGAACTAGCCCTTGCAGATAATATCTTTGATGAAGATCAAACCCAATTCTCACAGGAAATTCGTTTAAACAAACAAGGTGGTGCCATGACATGGTTGTTGGGAGCCTATTACTTTGAAGAAAAGGATGACCTTATTTTCATTACCAACAGTTTCAAGGCAGTTGACGTTCAGACTGAAACCACTTCATCCGCACTTTTTTTTCAGGGGCGTTATGCAGTCAATGACAAATTAGCCACCATTGCAGGCATCCGTTATACCGATGAGGATAAAACAATAAAGGGAGAGAATTTTTTTGCCTCTGGAGTTATCAAGAGCAACCAAACATCTGACACAAATCTCACTCCAAAAATAGGCTTTGAATATCTACAATCTAATAATTTATTTTTATATGGCACCATTTCTCGTGGCATTAAAAGTGGTGGCTTTAATATTGTAGATGCCATTGCAAATGACAGCTCTGTGTTTGACCCTGAAATATTAACCGCTTATGAGATAGGTACGAAAGCTGATTGGTGGAATAAACGATTAAGAACCAACGGAAGCTTATTTTATTATGATTATGAAGATTTGCAGGTTCAAACCTTTGATTCAAATGGTTTTATTCTAATTAACAACGCCGCCAGCGCAGAAATCACTGGCTTGGAGCTTGAAATGTCATTTCTGCCTACTGTTAACTGGCAATTTGATGCAGGTATTTCTTATTTGGATGCAGTCTATAAAAAATTCTTCGCTGCAGAAGATGTCAATGGTGATCGAAGCGTACTTGAAACGGTCAACGCGGCAGGCAACCATTTAAACTCAGCCCCCGAATTGAGTATTGACCTCACGGCCAAATATTATCAAAATTTTGACAACAGTACATTGACCTACAGACTGAATTATTATTGGCAAGACAGAGAGTTTTATACACCAGCAAACCAAGAAACAAAAAGTCAGGCTGCCTATGCGCTGGTGAATGCAAGCCTGGGCTACCAAACTCTGAATGAGGCATTGGAAGTTATTTTATATGTTAATAATTTAACCGATAAAGATTACTTTAATGCAACCTTTGATTTTTTTGACCAAACGGGCATTGTTGGCAGAATAAATCCGCCTAGAACCTATGGTGTTAAAGCTCTTTACCAATTTGATTAAATTAATAGAAAATGTCAATTTTGTATAAAGTTATAACTCAATGAAATCAATAAGGCTCTAAGTAATGATGATTCCTAATAGAAAGCTAGGTTTTTTAGAAGCCTTTTGTATTCATCAAAATAATCAACGCAATGGTTCTGGTAGCATTGCATGTATCACTCATATAGATGGAGTCATTGATTTCAATACTCTAAAACAAGCACTATTGAGCCTATTTGAACGTCACCCCATGCTCAGATCAACTGTACATATAGAAAATGAGCAGTATGTCTTTAAGTTTACTGCGAAATTTGAGGACATTTTAATATCACAGTTACACTCAACAGATCAGGACGTTATTCATAAAGTTTACACAGATGATGCTGTACAGAAATTTGATTGCACTAAAAGTTTATGGCGAGTTTTTCTGATCAGTCATAACCCAAAAAAACATGATTTGATTATTGGTTATAGTCATGCCATGTGTGATGGCATTAGTATTGTGAATATTTCTAGTGAAATATTGTACATTTTGATGGATTTAAAAACCGACAAGAAGAATCGCTATGAGGCACTGTCATGCCCATCGGCACTTGAAGCACAGATATCAAGTAAAGTCACCAATAAACAATTGGTTAACGACGAAATAGTCCCTCGAGAGGTTACCAATCCTAACTGTTTTAATAACAAATATGACACTTCTTTAAATATCGTACCCTGTTGCCATATACAGTCAATCCCAGAAATAAAGTTTAAAAAGATTATCGATGCATGTAAAAAAAATAAAACAACGGTGAATGCTTTATTAAATGTTGCCTTTGCCAACGCTCTCATGCAACACAGAGCACTTAATGAAAAGTCTATAGATATCATAAATGCTGCCAATGCACGACCTCTGACAGACTCACTTCTACAGTCAGAAAATATGGGAAACTATGTCATAGCGGCCCCTACAATAATTCCACAAATTAATAATGAAACTAATGTCTGGAAATCATGTAGGCAGTTCAATATTAACTTAAGAGAAAATCTGAAAAATTTTGATGCACCAGATGAGCCCAATATAGCCGACTTAGATAATCTATTGTCATTAATTGATACTATGTTAAATGAGCAGACTACCCTCATCAAATATGGTGTATCCAATATTGGAAGTGTGGATGAATATTTTACCCACTTGAAACCACTTATATCAGTGCAATCATGCCGAGTTCAAATGCGACTTACTATTCCACATATTGGTATATTTTTACTGATAACCACCGCCAACAATACCATGGATCTTGCTTTCAATTACGCAGAACCTCTTATTAATGCTGACTGGATAAAACAACTGGCTAAAATTACTGAAGAGATGATGATTTCAGCGTGCGAAATTGAAGTTGATACACAAAAAAGTGAATATCTGGCACCACGAAATGAATTAGAGACAACAATTGCAATTATTTGGAAGGAGATTTTAAAAATTGAACAAATAGGCATCCATGATAATTTCTTTGAATTAGGTGGTGATTCACAATCAGGTGTCCAAATTATTGCAAAATTAAAAGAAAAATTTCCTGAAAAAGAATTGTCATGTTTTAGCTTGTTAGGTGCACCTACAATTTATGGGTTAGAACAATTGCTACAGTCTTGATTCTACTCAACTGTTTTTGTGGTAAAGGAGACGGACAAAAAG
>JABHHM010000126.1 GCA_018671575.1 Methylococcales bacterium
CAACAAACTCAAGTGGTGATAAAATGAGTTTGGTTTGTCCTTTGTATGTTGGTTTTTTGAGTTTGTAGATTAAA
This sequence comes from Methylococcales bacterium, assembly GCA_018671575.1. GTDB lineage: Bacteria > Pseudomonadota > Gammaproteobacteria > JABHGC01 > JABHGC01 > JABHHM01. The sequence goes on from JABHHM010000126.1 coordinate 75, forward strand.
ATATCTGGACTGGTGGTGCGATGCAAACGATTTGAAGCAAAAGGTGGTCTGGCACAGTATGATAGTGACCCCAACTTTCTTCCAGGCTTTGACTGGTTAGCCAAAACACTGGAAAAACTAGGTTTTAGTGATAAAGCTCAGGAAATTGCTGAATATGTGGTTAAAACGGCACCCAATGCAATGCATCGACAAAAAAATCTGGGCGATATTGCACATAAAAATGAAGACTATGAAATGGCAACAAAATCCTATAAAAATGCCGTTAAAATTGGTAAATTTTCTATTTTTAAAGACATCTCAACTTATTCAGGTCTTGCCAAATCTTTATCAAAAACAGACGTACCTACCGCCGCATTATCCGTTGCCAGAGACATCAGAAAAGTATTTCGTAACGACACTCACGCTAATTTTGAAAGCTATACCACTGAAAGCATTGTATACTCTGATGCAGGCCATGAAGCAGATGCAATAAAATCAATAGGAATGGCAACCAATGAATTAACTCTATTAGGAGCTGATATCAGTTCTAGAGAAATATTCGATTTAGCTGAAGCAAACTTTGTTGCTGGAAACAATGAAGAAGGCTTGCGACTGGTCACTGAAAATATTGCAAATTTTTGTGATGATACTGAAATAATTCATACTGCCGAGTCTATTTTCAAACAATTTGACGTAGAAAAAGAAGGTGCAATAATAATTTCAGATGTCAAACAAGAAATAGCCGATTTAAATAATCAAGGCACCAGTTTTTTCAACGATGGCAATATAGAAAAAGCCTTAGACCTATTTCGATCTTCCGTAGAAAAAATGCCACAAAATAAAACCATGAATGGTAATTATGCACAATCATTAATACTGTTTATGCAAAAAAATGGCACCACAGAAAAACAACTATATGAATGCAAACAAATATTAATCCGACTCAATAAAATTGATCCCTATTATAAAAAATACAAAAGCTTACTAAAACTGTATCAACAGCTATTAACTCAACCCGTATCACAATAAACCTCTTTTAGTTGCCATGAAACAGAACAACATACAAATTAAATCCAGTGGACATCAGTTTAGCGCTTACCAAACAGAATCAATATTAGATGCAGGCCTCAATGCTGGAATTGCATTAGATTATAACTGCAGCAATGGTTCATGTGGTCGTTGTAAAGCAATAGTTTTAGAAGGAAAAATTGAACATTTAAGAAAACCAGATTATCGTTTCAGTAAAACGCAACAAACTGAACAACAGGTTTTATTATGCTGTGTTTCAGCTGCCAGCGATCTAACCATAGAAACAATTGAAGCCCACAGCTCTGTTGACATTCCATATCAAACCATTGATGCAAAAGTAATAAAACTCGAAAAACTCAACGAAAACCACCTTATCCTTCATCTTAGAACACCACGCTCAAAAACCTTAAGATTTTTAGCAGGTCAGCATGTACAAATTAGTTTTTCTGATGAAATCACTCGTTACAAAGCGGTTGCCAGTTGTCCGACCAATGGCATGAATTTACAATTCCACGTTCGCAAAAATGATGATAACTTTTCTGATTATATTTTCGAAAAAGCCAAAAAGTCTCAAAAAGTGACCCTTGAAGGTCCTGTTGGCGAATTTACCTTACACGAAGATGCAACCAGACCTATTATGATGCTGGCTTATGAAACAGGATTTGCCCCCATCAAGAGTTTAATGGAAAGCTTGGTTGCTTTAGAATTTACCCAACCCATTCACCTATACTGGTTTGTTAGTCAGTCTCAGGGGCTTTATCTGGATAAATTTTGTCATGCATGGAATGACGTGATGGAAAAATTCAAATATAGTCCAATTTTGGAAGAAAACTTGGAAAACCACTCGTTAAAAGAATCTGTATTAATAACAAAAGTAACCGATATTTTTGACTCTTATGATGACCTAGCCTCTTGGAATATCTATATGACAGCTCCTCATTCCAAAACAGCAGAACTACATCGACTGTTTTCTAAATGGGGTATTTCAGACAGTCACTATCGATTAGATATGATGGAGAGTATTTAGGAACAAGCACAAAATAATTTCCTATTCCTTTTCACTTTGTATTGGTAGCTCAAAAAAGAAGGTACTCCCTTCTCTCTCTATCGATGTAAAGCCTATCATGCCATGATGCGCATCTATAATTGCCTGACTGATACTTAAACCCAACCCTGTACCACCTTTGCCACGGGTATCTGAACTATCACCTTGAACAAACTTAGTAAAGACCATTGGTTTGAATGATTCAGCAATACCAGTCCCGTGATCCTGCACACAAATTTTGACTGATGTGGGTAATTTTTCAATAAAAATAATCACCTCAGCACCATCACTTGAAAATTTAATGGCATTGGAAATCAAATTAGTCATTACTTGTAATAATCGATTAAAATCAAATAATAACGAGATATCTTCAACAGGCTCACGTAATTTCAAATGGATATTGAATTGATTTGAAAATGAATAATTAACGTCTATTGATTGCTTGAGAAGTTCCACAACAGACTGAATTTTCATGTCAAAACTAACTTCACCCGCTTCAATTTTATCAATATCCAATAAATCATTAATTAATACCAATAATCGATCACTATTCTGTAATGCAATATCAAGCATGCCTTTTGCAGGCTCTTCAAATACACCCAGAACACCACTGGTAATCATTCCTAAAGATCCTTTAATTGCAGTTAAAGGCGTGCGTAATTCATGACTCACTGTTGATACAAATTCAGTCTTTAGTTTATCGACACGTTTACGTTCTGTAATATCTTTTATGACACAGGTATAAAGGTCTTTCTTATGTAAATACAACTCTGTCAATGTGACTTCAATGGGAAATGTAATGCCATTTTTTTTAAGCCCAAACATTTCACACCCATAGCTATAATTTTGCATAATATTATCATGATAAAAATCCACAATATTATCAAAATCATTGGTCACTAAAAGACGGATATTTTTATTAACAATCTCATCTTCTGCATATTCAAACATTTTTTGTGCAGCAGGATTAAATGTAGTGATCATTCCCTCTTGAGTCATGGTTAATACGCCATCCAATACGGTATCTAAAATGGCATTAATTTTCTCATTATTTTCAACCAACGCCTGCTCAGCCTCTACTTTTTCACTGATATCACGGCAATATAAACAAACACCTGTTTCAATGGGGTATATATAGATATCAAACCATCGATTATTTCTTTTATCCTGAAAATTTAGTTGGGACGAAATACTTTCATGAATTGTTTTTTGAAACAAAGGATACGCTTCATCAAACAGTTCAGGTAATATTTGATACAGTGATTGCTCTGCGAAACTACTACTTCCGATATCAAAAAGTACAGCCGCACGTTGATTAATGTGCTGTACTTTTAATTCATAATCTAATGCAATATATGCATCTGTTGTACTCTCAAGAATATCATTAATTTTCTTCTGATTAACATTATGTAGTTTGGTCTCAATATCAGAAAAAACTTGATGACGAGAATTTTGGTCAATAATATTTGCACACAAATTAAAAATAGGCATCAAGCTTTCTTCTATATTATTACTCCATCGCTCATTTCTATTAGCAAAAATAGCGATACCGACACATCCCCCACCAGCCTTTAACATAATTCCCAACAAATTATTAAGTTCGACCGAAGTATCCTTAACACTTATCTTTAACGGACTTACAAGATCATTTAATAGTATATTTTGCTCTGAATTAATCAGAACCATCACCTCTTCAGGCAAATCATCATAAAGAATATACTCATCTTGTTGTAAACTATTTTCTGACAAACATTGCTGTGCATAAATTTTCAAACATAACTGGAACGACTGAAGATGATTTATTTTTGCAATAAAACCATAATCACAATCCAAAATAGGCAATACCATAGGTAAAATTTGGCTGAAAATAGCATCGGGAGATTCACCTGAGTTTGTCACCTCCCAAACTTTATTAATAACACCCAAAACCTTATCTTTAAGTAGCAAATTTTGTTGCAGTACCTGATAGTCATTTTCTATTGTCATGATATTCACTTTAATAAAATCAGAAATAATTAACGCTCTCCAATTGCTTTATGACTCATCAATTACTATTTTTATTAATAAGAAGCTAATTTTAGGACGAAAATTAAAAATATGCCTGGAAACAAATTATTACATTCTGGTTTTTCAATTGCCAAAGCCACGGGTTTATTACAAAAACTACCGCTTTTTCAAGGTATGTTTAATGATGAATTTGGCGTTCTATTAGATTATTGTAATATATGTCAGTTTAGTCGAGATAAAATCATTTTTAAAGAAAATGATGTTGCTGAAAGTATGTTTATTGTACTAAAAGGAAGAGTCGAGGTTAGTTGTCAAAAAAAAGGTGTATTACGCATCATGGAACAAGGAGAAGTGCTGGGAGAAATTGGCATTATCATGAAAATTGGAAGAACGGCCACTGCAAAATCATATAGTGATGAATTAATACTGCTAGAAATTAAAAAGACTGACTTTGATTTTATTTTAGGAAAATGCCCCAGGGCAAGTTATATCATCATGAAAAATATGGCTAAGTTTCTTGCTGAACGTCTAATATTGGCCAATCAAATTGAGTGCTGTGCCCATATTATCTCAGCAGATAAAGAAATAGGTAAAAAGATAAAAAAGACCAAAAAAACTGAAATTTGAAGCATCAAAAAATAGGTTTAGAGAAAGCGAAATAAATAAACGAAATAAATAAATGTCCAGATTTTTGTTCGCCTTTGAGGCGCAAAAATAGGCGTATAGTTCTAACTACACAACTATTTTTGCAACAAAAAAGGTGGACAAAAAA
>JABHHM010000360.1 GCA_018671575.1 Methylococcales bacterium
CAATAATGCAAGGTTTAGTGGGATTTTTTTCAATACCTTATTTGTGTTTACATTTAATTGGGATGATAACGGTAAATGTTGCACCTTTATCAATACCATTACTATCCGCAGTGATATGACCATTTTGAGCCAACATATAATTGCCACAGGCATGTAAGCCAAAACCCGTGCCTCGTTGCTTGGTGGAATAACCAAAATTGAACAATTTGGCTTTATCGGCAGGATCGAAACCTATTCCATTGTCTTTTATCATGACTGAAACAAAATTTTTGTCTGTTGTTAATTCAGTTAATATCATCAGTTTACGATGTTCAGAAGGTGTTTCAGACATGGCTTCATAGGCATTTTTGATGAGATTAACGATAATTTGTACAATTTTAACCTGTTCAATTTCAACCATTGGCAACTGAGCATAATTGGTGGTCAGTTCTACGCTATATTTTTCCAGTAAATCACGTTGCATTTCAACGGCATCTTCAACAACCTGATTAATGTCCATGATGTCATGCATGCTCATGGTTTTAGCATATTTCATCTGTGTTTGAACGATGCCGATGATGTGTTGGTGACGTTCGCTGATGGAACCCAATTTAGATATTCTTTCGTCATTGGTTTGATGAATGTTCTCAGGTAATAATTTAAGAAACTGGGCATAACGTTCTTTTATACTTGCTTCGGCATTGGATTCTGCAACAATGGTTGCTAGCTCCGACATGGATTGATCAAGCAGGTTAGGAATAGGATCCTCCCGTAATTCTTTCAATAATAAATCAGTTTTGGTATTGGCGGGTGTAATCGCATTGCCGATATTGTGTAATACACCAATTGCCATTTCAGCCATACCTGATTCATGGGCACGAGTGACCAGTTTGGCTTGAGCTGCTTTTAATTGGCGAGTTCGGTCAATGACTTTTTCTTCCAGATTTTCATACAAGCTGGCATTTTCAATGGAAATAGCAGCCTGAGCAGCCATCATTTGTAGCATTTCTACTCGTCGATCATCGAAAGCTCCGATGGTTAGGTTATTTTCTAAATAAATAACACCCGTCAGTTTAGATTGAGAATGAAACGGCAAGCAGAGAACTGATTTAAGTTGGCTACATTTTTTAAAGTAGGAGTCATTCTTGAACGGATGATAAGACTCATGAACATCATCAATTACCGAAAATTGTTGCTGGTTAATGACATGATTGATCATGGTTTGAGGAATTTTTTGAAAATCTTTCAATAGAATATCGGGTAAAATTTGTCGGTTGTGTTGATCCATTTCGCACAATCCAGCAATACTCCATTGTTCATTTTGGTTGAGGATGAAAATACTGCGTTGAGCACCTGCATTTTCCATCACAATGTTGAGTATTTTTTCCAGCAAAGCCGATAAGGAGAGTTCTCCTGACAGAATACGAGAGCATTTCAAAACAGAATTTAAGTCCAATTCTACTGTTTGTACATTGGTAACACTTTGTGTATTGATTGACGAAGAAACCACTGCGGTCGAACGTAAAACGGGTGCTAATAAGTCTGGATAGCGTTTCTCTAAATCATGAGTTTTGGCCTTTGCCCCCCAGTTAGCATAAGCATAATAAGCATTTGTGATGTAAATTTTGGCAATGGTCGTGTTATTATTTTCTAGGAAAAATCGAGCGGTTAATTCATTGGCTAAAGCTTCTTCCTGAATGTATTCATGATCATGCGCTCCCTGTATGGCATTTTCATAGTGTGCCAGAGTAATACTCATATCCGTATCTATAATCCTGCAACGTTCGGCTTCAACCAATTCCCATTTGTGTTGAAAATTCATTGGGGCATGTTTTGCCCAATATTGCATTTGTTGTTGATTGGTATCGACTGCTGCTAAAATATCAGTTTGTTTTTCATCAGATGAGTTTGAATAATTGGCTAAACGGGATAATGAATCATAAAAATTAAAGATGGACACCCAATGTGTACCTGCTAACGCATCGATATATTGTTTGGCAAGTTGATTAGATTGCTCAAATGCAGCATTTTGATGAAACCAATAATAAAGCATCAATTTAATCACATAAAATATTGCCAGGCTTGATTGTTGTTGACCATCAACAAGAAGTTGTATTCTTTCATCCTCATTGAAGGTTTTACCATTTAATTTGCATGGGTTTTTGGTGATGGATAACAGATTTAAGATTGCTTGATGAATGATTCCAGAGAAACTTACTTGTAATTCTTGCTTGGCATTAATACTCACTTGCAAGTAAAAACGGTTTTTTTCTTCTAATCGTGATAACTCATGCCCACTTAAAAATGCGAGCATACAATACCATGAAGCATTGGAGCAAGAAAAAGTCAAATCACCTGTTTCTTGCCCACTTTCGTAGCCCTTAATCAAGTGGCTGAGTATGTTTTTTAATTTCATGCTCCAAGGTCTGGCTCCCCCATATACATTATTAATGATAACGGATTTGTGCTCGTTATCATTAAAGGTTGCTAATAATGACAAAGCGATCGTACCAAATTGATTGCCTAATACAATATCTCCAACAACACCCGTATAAACAACTGCCGCATTAGAATAACCGACAATTGATTCTGTTGTATTGCCATATTTGATAGATAATTGAGTTTGTTTTAAACAAATCAATGGGTATAAATTAGGCCGTGAGACGTATGCTGGCACACTGAGGCAAGAAATTATTCGCATTGCTGCCAAAGGGGTTTCATTAGTCATTAAGGGTAAGTCAATGAGTGTTTTAATCCGATTGTTTGTGAGTAATTGATTTGTTTGGTCAAAAAACTGCTGAATATCTGATTCATCAGGATTCTCTGGAAATTCAACATTCAATTGTGCCAGAATAGGTAAAGCATATTTTATGGTTTCTAAAAATTGTCCCTGTGAAATTAGTCGTTGGCATTTAAAATAATGCGTATGCACTTGGTCAAGTAAATTATGAGTATGATGAAAGGTTGTCTTTGAAAATGATTCCTGTTGCTGGTATTCTGCCATCAAATAAGTAACTTCAATGATGGCATTGTGCAATTTTAATGTTAATTTATACTCATTTTTCCAGCTGTCTTTTGATAATAAAGCAATGCCTGATGAATAAAACTCATTGGCGGTATTATAAACGGTTGCTTTTTTTACTTTATTACCTGCCAAAAGGTTTAGTTGAGCGAGTTCATTTCGTTTAGTTTGCTCTGTGATTAACTGTTTACCCAAATTTAATTGGGTAGTCATTTCAATTAAGTAGTCGTTAGATTTATTTTTCTCACTGTTTTCTTTTAATAAATAACCAATTCTCAGATGAAAATCAGCTCTTTTGGGTTGCTCTATCACTGAATAAGTCGCTTGTTGAACCCGATCATGAGAAAAACAAAATTGCATGTCAATTTTTTCAGTTAACTCTTCACAATCCAATCCTTGATAGATCTTATACTTCTCATTTAATACAACAATAAAATCTTTGTCGATGGTTTCGTGCAATATATTGAGACAAAATTGAGCTGATTTTTCGGCAATGACGGATAAGATTTTCAGGTCAAAACAATTACCAATACACGCTGCCAGTTGCAATAGATATTGACTGTCAGGTGATAATTTGTTTAGGCGGTTTTTCAGAAAGGTGACCACATCATTGCTGGTAGCTAGTTGTTTGATTTGTTTGAGGTTAAATGTCCACTGGGATCGATAAAAATCATAGTTTATTAACGATTCTTCATTTAATAAATCTAAAAAACGATGAATATAAAAAGGATTTCCTTGTGTTTTATCAATAATAATCTCTGATAATTGACTGGTTTGTTCGGTTTCATATTGACAAGCATCATTAATCATCTGGTTGACATAAGTTTTATCAATTGCCTTCAATTGAATTTGATCAATCAGTAATTTAGATTGCTCAATTTCTTGCAGAGTTATTCTCAAGGGGTGTGTATTGCCGACCTCATTGTCTCGATAGGCTCCTATTAATAATAATGCACTGTCATTCTGTAATAACAAAGGTAATAAATGCAAACTACTGCTATCAATCCATTGTAAATCATCGATAAATAACACCAAGGGCTGTTTGTCTGTAAATACTTTGAGAAAAGCTTGAAAAAGATATTGTAAACGATTGATTGAAGCAATACCGTTTAGTTCCGTAGCTTCTACTTGTTGGCCAATCAATTGTTCCAATTCAGGAATCAAATCTACCATCACTTGAGCTTGCTCACCTAAAGATAAAGTGATTTGTTGGTTCCAGTCATTTAATTGCAACTCATTTTCTTCAAGAATTTGCCGTACCAATTGGCGTAAAGCTTGTATTAATGCAGAATAAGGTTGATTGTGAGCATACTGATCAAATTTTCCTTGACTAAAATAGCCACGACTTTTTACAATTGGTTTGTGTATTTCATTGATTAAAGAGGTTTTACCAACCCCCGAATGCCCACACACTAAGACTAACATTGGTTTGCCTTGATGGGTGTTTTCGAAAGCAGACATGAGTTGGTTAACTTCCACGCTTCGACCATAAAGTTTTTCGGGGATAACAAACTGACGAGCAATATCAAAACGTCCTAATGGAAAAGGTACAATGTGGTGATTATTTTGCCATTGATGTACGCAGTTTTGCAGATCATCTAATAACCCGCGAGTGCTTTGATAACGGTTTTCTGCATTTTTTTCCATTAATTTTAAAACAATGTCATTAATGATGCCTGGAATGGCGGGATTGATGATGTTAAGTGCTTCAGGTTGTTTTGCAAGATGACTGTGAACGATGCTTAGTGTATCTTCATTTTCAAAGGGTAATTGTGCCGTGAGCATTTGATAAAACGTAACACCTAAAGAATAATAATCACTACGATAATCAATACCACGATTCATTCGTCCTGTTTGTTCTGGTGACATATAAGCCAAAGTGCCCTCAATGACGGACAGATTTTTAAGTGTTTGTATTTCTTTAGGTAAGTTGGTCGAAATACTGAAGTCGATTAAACTGATTTTTTTATTGGTAGGGTGGATTAAAATATTGGCTGGTTTGATGTCTTTATGAATAATCTGATTTTTATGAAGATCAGTCAATATTTTGATTAATTCAACGGCAATATGCAAAAAAACAGATATATCAATTGGTTTTTTTTGTAAATATTGATCTAATCCCATTGATCCTGAGTCTAGCATAACCAGAGCGAATTGGTCTTGATGTTGCTCAAAACTGGTGAATTTTTCAATGCCTGCAATATTGATTTTTTTGACGATTCTATATTGATGGCGAAAAATAAGAAGGTCTTCATGGTTTGGCAATACTTTATTAAAAACCTTGAGAATAACTAGTGCATCATCTGCGGTGCGAATTGCACGAAAAACACGACTGTGAATACCATTGTGTATATTTTCAGTAATTTTATAACCTGGGAAATTAATGTGGTTGGGCATGCTTTGTATTCTCTATGTGGTTTTTACTTAATTAAGTGATGGTCAATTTGTTCTGCAATTAAGTTAATATTGGGTGAAAAATTCATCGTAATATGGTTTCCAGGTATATCAATAACATTGACTTTGCCTTTTGTTAATTTTTTCCAAGCTAAGTGAGGGGTTGTTGCGTTAATATTGTCTTTTTCTTTTGCCAGAAA